>CABUVB010000017.1 GCA_902494815.1 uncultured Collinsella sp.
AAAACAGGAACTATTCCACCGCAACTTAGAGCCCCGCCGGCGTGTAAAAGAAACGAGCCCGCATCCCTTGGGGACACGGGCTCGAAAGCTCCATATGGTAGGGGCGGTGGGACTCGAACCCACAATCCTTGCGGCGAGAGATTTTAAGTCTCCTGCGTATGCCAATTCCGCCACGCCCCCGTGAGACTAGAAGTCTAGCACAAGCCGTCCGTTACGCGTTGACGGCCATCGAGTGTTGGCCCGACTTCTCCAGGAACTCTTGGAACTTTGCCTCGTCGCCCTTGTTTTGATACTGCAGGGCCAGCAGGTACTCCAGTCGGCAGCGCTTGACCGGGTCGTCGCCGACATCCTCGAGCATGCGCTCCAGCTCGGGAATGTCGTTGTGGCGCTTGAGGATCATCGTGTCGTACATCAGTTGGCATTCGTGTGCGACTGTCTCGGCCTGACCGCCCTCAAAGCCCTTGATCTCGTGCAGCAACTCCTTGGCCTTTTTGCGGTCCTCCTGGCCAACGTAGTAGTTAAAAGCTTTGATCACCAGGTCGACGCGCTGCATCTTGGGCAGGTTGAGTCCCAGTAGCAGGTCGAACATCTCGTCGGCGCGCTTATGGTCCTCGCGCAGCAGATAGGAGTTCAGGCGCAGGTAGTCGCGGTTGTAGCGCGGGTACAGCATGCTGGTGAGTTTGCCGTCGAGCAAACGATCGAACTCGTCCCACTGCTTGGCGGCCATCAATTGCTGCAGGCGTTTAAACGTGGTGCGTTTTTTGACGCTAAAGAACACCGACACGGCGATGCAGATGATAACGACGGCGGTCCAGAGTGTGCGGGAATCGGGCATATTAGGGTCCTTAGTCGCTCATAAAGCGAGCGGTATGACAACACGTACTAGATGTATTATACGCAGCGCGCAAGCAAACTGGCATAAAAGCTCATCGAGGCCGAGTGCCATCGCTCGCTGCGGTACACTTACCTAAAGTAAACCATGAAGGGAGACATTACCTATGAAGAAGATTGTTTTGGCTTGCGGTGCTGGCGCTGCTACTTCTACGCTTGTTGCCCAGAAGGTCGCCACCATGCTCGACGCCAACGGTTATGCCGGCAAGTATGAGATCGTGCAGTGTGCCATCTCCGAGGCCAAGGACTACTGCGACGAGGGCGCCGACCTGCTGATCGCCACCACCGTTGCCCCTGAGGGCCTCACCTGCCCGTACGTGAGCGGCGTGCCCTTCATGACCGGCATGAACCGCGTTGCCGCCGAGAAGGCCGTTCTCGACGTCATGGCTCAGTAGGCGCTGACTGCATGAGTGAGCAGAACGCCAACCCGGTAGAGCTCTTTGGTATGCGCGTTGCCCATGTGGGCATTAACGCCACCGACCCGGCAGACGCCCTGGAGATCGCGGAGCTGTTCTCGACGATGATGGGCCTGCCCGTCATCGAGACCCCGGTTTCGTACTTCAACGATTCGCTGGTCGAGATCATGAAGCAGAACGGTCGTGGCACCAAGGGCCACATCGGCTTTGCCGTTAACGACATCGATGCAGCTGAGAAGTGGTTTGCCGAGCGCGGGCTCGAGGTCAACGAAGAGTCGCGCGCGCTGCTGCCCGACGGTGGTACCAAGCTCGTGTACTTTAAGCGCGAGTTCGCCGGCTTCGCCGTGCACCTGTGCCGCGAGTAGCGCACAAGCTGCCATAGCTGGCAAAAAGGGATAGGGCCGCGTGGCCCTATCCCTTTATTTATGCCGAGGGGCTTCCTATCGTGGCAGGCGAATCGTAAAGCGGCTGCCGACCCCTTCGACCGAGGTCACACCGATGACGCCGCCGTGGCTGTCGACGATCCACTTGGCGATCGCAAGCCCCAGACCCGAACCCTGTGCGCCGGCATCGCGCGCGTTGTCGGCACGGTAGAACCGCTCGAACGCGTGAGCTGCGGATTCCTGGTTCATGCCGATGCCCTCGTCCTCAACACTTATGTCGATCGTGCCCGCGCCCGCATCCGGCGTTATGCCAAATGTGACGGTCGTTCCCACATCCGAGTACTTGGCGGCGTTTTGCACGATCACGCGCAGAGCCTGCTTCACGAGCGCCACGTCGACGGGCGCGTCGCAGCGCGGGTCGCTGACAAGCGCAGCGTCAAAGGCCAGCCGATACGTGTGCTCGGTATCGATCATCTGCGATTCCTCGCATACCTCGTCGACCAGTGCGGCAAGGTTGGTATTTGCGCGCCGCAGGACCGTGCGCCCGGCATCGCCGCGCGCCAAAAACAGCAGCTGCTCCACAAGCTCTTGCATGTGCTCGCTTTCGGCTTTAAGGGACGCGATGGATTCCGCCAGCACGTCCGGGTCGTCCTTACCCCAGCGGTCGAGCATGTTCACGTAGCCCTGAATCACCGCGATGGGCGTGCGCAGCTCGTGGCTCGCGTCGTTGACAAAGCGCATCTGCTGCAGCTTGGCCTCTTGCATCTGGCGCAGCAGGCGGTTGAGTGCGACCTCGATGCTTGCCAGGTCGGCGTCGCCGGTGGTGACGCTCGGCGAGTCGACGCTTGCGCGCTCGATGGCCTGCTCCAGTGTTTCCATTTTGCCGCCGGCGAGTTGCATGCGGCCGAGTTCGTCCACGCGCAGGGCCAGATCGTTGAGCGGCGCCATGGTGCGGCGCACGCGGCGGGCGCCGCCGAGCATGTTGAGCACGCTGATGACCTGCCAACCCACAACGACAAGGTAGAGAGGCCATAGCGTGACGAGGTCCTGCGCGAGGGGGAAAGTCTTGGTGGTACGCGCAAGCTCGACGGTATAGGTGAGCGTTGCCAGGTCCCAGCCGCGCGCAGGCGCCAGCGACATGCCGTGAACGGCGACGCCGGGGATCCATCCTGCGGTAAACGCGCCGTCGGGCAGCATCTGGTTGTATCCATAGACGAGGATCGCCGCCGCAATCACCATCAGCAGCAGATCGAGCCAGACGTAGCTCATCAAGCGGCGCCACATATAGCTCCAGTTGATGGCGCGGGCGATGGATGTGACGCGCTTGGCCTCGGCGTTACGCGCGGCAGACATAGCCCACCCCACGCACGGTCTGGATGATGCGGGCGCCGCCGGCGTCCTCGATCTTGGCGCGCAGGTGCGCGATGTGCACGTCGACGTTGTTGGTGTCGCCCACGTATTCGTAGCCCAGCGCCTCGTGCGCGATGCGCTCGCGCGTGAGCACGGTGCCGGCGTGCGCCATAAGCAGGGCGAGGACGTCGAACTCGCGGGCAGTGAGCGCGATGGGCGAGCCGCCGACCGTGACTTCGCGGCGGTCGGGATCGAGCACGACCGAGCCAACGGTGAGCGTAGCGGGGGAGGGCGAGGCGGAAGCCTGGGCCGAGTCGCTGACCGGGGGTATCGCACCGGCGCCGACGCCCGCGTCGCTCGCCGCGCCCGTCCTGATGCCGCCAACGCCCGAAGCCGTCCGCACGGCCTCCGAGCGCTTCAACGCCACGCGGATTCGTGCGAACAGCTCCTCAATGGCAAACGGCTTGGTCAGGTAATCGTCGGCGCCGGCATCGAGCCCTGCCACCTTGTCCATCACGGCATCGCGCGCGGTGACCATAATCACCGGCACATCTTTGTGCTTACGGACGCGCCGCAGCACCTCCATACCGTTGAGCTGCGGCAGCAATACATCGAGCAGAATCAGATCGTAGTCGCGCTCCAGCGCCAGGTCCACGGCGGTGCGGCCGTCGGCGGCGTGCTCCACCTGGTAGCCCTCGTGCTCCAGCTCGAGTGTCACAAAGCGGGCGATTTTCTCCTCGTCCTCTACGATCAGGATCCGTGCCATGCGTGCCCCCGTCTGTGATTACTTGTCGTCGTTCAGATTTTGCTTGATGTCGTCCGCGGCATCGGCGGCGTGATCCATCAGGTTGTTGATGCTGCCAGGTACGTCACCGTCGCTATCGATGCGGTAGCGCATGCCAAAGAACAGGCCAATCAGCATCAGCCATATCGTGGCGCCCCAGGCAAACAACGCGACGATGGGAATCAGGATGGGAATGTTGAGGATAATCGCATCGCGGCGCGTGGCGATAAACTTGGTGTCCAGGCTCAGGCGGAAGAGCTTTTTGAGGTACTCCCACACGCTGTCCATCTTCTTGGAGAAGTCGGTCTTTTCGCTCGACTTTTCGTAGGCGGCCTGCGCGGCGACCATCTCGGCCGAGGGCTCGTCGACCGGCGTGGATTCGGTGGCGGCGTGCGCTGACGTGGTCTGGGTCTCGCCCTGCGACTCGAGCCAAATGATGGCGTCCAGAACGTTGCCATCGGCGGCGTCGAGCGCTGCCTTGGCATCGGTGTAGCTCACGTTGCACTTGGTGCGGATGGTTTCAACTTTTTCGAGGTCGTCCATGACCTGTCCTTTCGTTCGATGGGCGCGACGCCGGGCGATCTGCCCGGGCGCGAGCGTTGCGTTCGGCGGTCTGCGTTGCGCGGTGCCGCCCCGCCCTTGGTCGAACTCTATAGTGCAGGTTATAGATTAAGCGATTCTTGAGCCAAGATTAATGTTGGATGAGTTTTTGGGTGGCGGTGGGGAAGGGAGAGATGCCTTTCTGGATAGCTAGCAGCGAGGCCTAATACTTTTCCCGAGAAGTGAACGAGCTAAAACGGACCCCCGAAGCATCGACACTTTAAAGGTGCCGCTTCCTGCGGTTTCGGCGCTGAAATCCTGCGATTTTGCCGCCGAAAAATGCGGATGTTTCAGGGGTTCAAAAACAGCCGTTCACTTCTCGGGAAAAGTATTAGGCCTCGATAGCGGGGGACGTGGTGTCGGTGCAAAACGGCGTCAAAGGTTGGTCGAGCAGGCGGTTTCTCCATTGATGTCCGCACGGCATGTGACACTTACCCTGCCGCCCCGCTCTGCCGCGGCGGCATGCGTCTGAACAACGACCCTCTAAGGAGTTCGATACCGATGAGTGACAACGCAAAGCATCTCGCAAAGAAGTGCGTTAAGGACGCGGGGCCGTGCCTCGCACTGTGCCTTGCCGGCGCAGCGGTCGCGCTGCTGGCTGTTCTGGGGCCGTTTGATGTGCTCCGAAGTGCCAGTTCTCTGCATGTTTGCATGGCCCTTGCCGGCGCCATGATGACCGGCGGCGTGCTCGATCTGATCTTTTGGGTGTTTGACCCGTTTGGATGGAAGAACGAGGGGTAAGCCCTAAGGGATGGAAGGACTGGAACGGTTGGCTTAATGATCGTGCAGAATGTGGGCTAGCGACTTACAGGGAAGTGGTGATCCGATGACGGTCTATGTGACGGGCGACGTCCATGGCGGCGCTGACATGCAAAAGCTCCGCGATTGGGAGCTTGGGGATAGCCTGGCGAGCGACGACTATCTCATCGTCGCCGGCGACTTTGGCTTTCCATGGGATTTCTCTGCCGAGGAATGCGCCGATATCGCTTGGCTGGAGTCGCGCCCCTATACGTTGCTGTTCGTCGACGGCAACCACGAACGTTTCGATCACTGGGCGGAGCGTCCCATGGAACTGTGGCACGGCGGCCTGACGCAGCGCCTGTCGGACACCTCGCCCATCCGACGCCTGACGCGCGGCGAGGTTTTTGAGCTCGACGGCTCAACGGTCTTTACCATGGGCGGCGCCACGAGCGTGGATAAGGAATACCGCATTCCCTATTCCAGCTGGTGGCCGCAGGAGCTTCCGGACGAGCGCAACTTTGAGGAGGCGCGGGCAAAGCTCGACAGCGTGGGCTGGAAGGTCGACTACGTGATCACCCACACCTGCTCCACGCGCATGCTTTCGCCCACGCTTTATCCGGCACCCGGCTGGAATTGCCCCGCCGTTGATCGGCTTACGGCATTTTTCGATGAGCTGGAAGACCGCTTGGACTACAAGCGCTGGTACTACGGGCATTTTCATCGGGATGCCAACCCGGCCGAGCGCCATACCGTGCTCTACGACTGCATCGTTCGCCTGGGCGACGAACTCCAATCCTGGGATATTGCGTAGAGGCGGGGAGACTGGCTACTCGACCGTTACAGTGATGTTCTCCCGATGCGCACGGATAACATCCCAGCTAAAGTGCTCGACCAGCTGCTCGGCAGAGCGCGGCGTGGTGTCCGATGCGATGCTCGTTTGCCCGGCGAGCCATCCCAACAGCGCCTCGGGCGTGCCAAATCGTGCGCGTAGTTCGCCCAGGTCCAGATCGCGGTCTCGCTTGGAAAGGCGGCGGCCGTCCGGCGACATGAGCAGTGGAATGTGCGCGTAGCGCGGCGTGGGAAGTCTCAGCAGATGCTGCAGGTAGATTTGGCGGGGCGTGGAGCCCAGCAGATCGCATCCGCGCACGACCTCGGTGACGCCCATGGCAGCGTCGTCGACCACCACGGCCAGCTGATAGGCAAAAACACCATCGCTGCGGCGCACCAAAAAGTCGCCGCACTCGGTGGCGAGCGCCTCGCATTGGGCACCATACGTGCGGTCCACGAATTCGATCACATCGTCTGCGAGGTCGTCGACGGCAGGCACGCGCAGGCGCGTGGCCGGAGCGCGCAGGATGCTGCGACGGGTAACCTCCTCGGCAGAAAGGCCTCGGCAGGCGCCACGGTAGATGGGTGTGCCGTCGCTGGCATGCGGCGCGCTCGCGGCGTGGAGCTCGGCGCGCGTGCAAAAGCAGGGATAGGTGAGGCCGGCGTCTTGTAGCTGGCGCAGGGCGCTTTCGTACAGGTCTAGGCGATCATGCTGGTAGTAGGGGCCTTCATCCCATTCGAGCCCCAGCCAGGCCAGGTCGTCAATCAGTTGAGCGGCAAGTTCCGGGCGCTTGCAGCGATCGTCCAGATCCTCGATGCGCAGCACGATGCTGCCGCCTTGGCTGCGGGCTGAAAGCCACGCGCACAGGCAGCTGAACACGTTGCCTAGGTGCATGCGGCCCGAGGGCGACGGGGCAAAACGGCCCACGACAGGCGCGAGGGCGGGGGCGGGTGGCGTCGCTGGCGCGTCCGCGGCGGGCGTTGCTATGTTGCGTGTTTTGATATCCATGCGGACGAGTATAGCGCGGGGCTTGGCAGGGAAGGCGTTGCCGCGCTCACAAGTTGGCGGCGGTGCGCATTGCGCACGGTGGGTTTGCGGCTCAAGGTCTCGATCGCTGCGTACCGACTTAGCCTCACAAACGACAGAAACCCCGGCAGCTCTTCGCAACTGCCGGGGTTTCCGCGGAAAAGGGGGACATGATTCTCGAGCGAACGGCAAAGGGGCAAACCGTTTTCGCTCAACTGCTTTATGCCCCTCGGCTGGCGGCTCAATCAGCGCGTGCCGCACCCACACAAAGCCGCTACACCTGTGACAGAGCTGTGAAGTGGTATCTATTGCTGGCGCAGGCCATGCCAAGGAGTGTCCCAGATTGCCGGCAGATAAGGAACGTCCCCAGGTGCCGGCCGCGGGCGTGACTTTCGTCCCGTTTGATACTCCGCTGGCCTAGATGTTCGTCATGTGCGCCCGTAAACGTGGGACAATGGCGTTGCTGGTATCACAGACAAAGGATGTGCCTATGAACGCCCCCGTTGCCAAAACCTGTCGGCAGCGCCGCCCGTTTGCGCGATTTGCTTCCGTCTGCGCACTCGTCGCGCTTGCATTGCTGCTACTGCCCGCCGCCGCACACGCCGACGGTTATTCCATGACCCAAACCTACATCAGCGCCACGGTCGAAGCCGACGGATCGCTGACCGTTGTCGAGGGACGCCAGTTTGATTTCGACGACGACATCAACGGCGTGTTTTGGGAGATCAATACGGGCTCCAACCAGCAGGGCGGCACGGCGGGCGTCGACGTGCTGAGTGTCGAGGAAGAGGACACCGCGTTTAACAAAGTCGATAGCGCGAACAAGGGCGACTCTGGCGTCTACACGGTCGAGCAGACCGGTGATGGTGTAAAGATTAAGGTGTTCAGCCCCCACGAGAGCGGCGACAGCGCGACCTATTACGTGAGCTATACCATGACCGGTGCGGTTATGAACTGGGCCGATACCGCCGAGCTCTACTGGAAGTTTGTGGGCGACGGCTGGTCTGCGGATTCCGACGATGTTGAGATGGAAGTGCGCTTCGCAAATGCCGCTGCCGGGACGGCGGCCGTCAAGGGCGATAACTTCCGCGCATGGGGCCACGGCCCGCTGACGGGCGATGTATCGCTCGATGAGGACGAGCCCATGGTCACCTACACCATTCCCTGCGTGCATGAGGGCGAGTTCGCCGAGGCGCGCATTGCTTTCCCCAGCGACTGGGTGCCGCAGCTTGCCGCCTCGGGCGAAGAGCGCATGTCAACAATCCTGAGCGAAGAGAAGGAATGGGCCGACGAAGCTAACGCCCGCCGCGCTCACGCTCGCATGATTGCCAATGCACTTGCCGTGCTAAGTGTTGTTGCGGCGGTGGTCTTTACCGGCACAATCGTTATGCTCAAGCTGCGCAAGCGCAAGCCCAAGCCGCTTTTCCAGGACGAATATTTCCGCGATGTGCCTTCGGCCGACCATCCCGCCGTGCTTTCGGCCCTCATGAGCTGGAACGAGGTGCCCGATCAGGCATATATCGCCACGCTCATGAAGCTCACTGACGACCGTGTGATCAAGCTGGAGCAGGCGACCGTGACCAAGGCCAAGAAGGGTCTGTTGGGGCGTGAAAAAGAAGAGCAGACGTATCGCGTGACGGTGAGTGATGCGGGCTGGAAGTCGGCCAAGGGCATTGACCACATGGTGCTCAAGGTCTTCTTTGCCGGTGCTAAGCCTGACGAGAACGGCGATCGCTCGCGCACGTTCGACGAGCTGCAGCACTACGTCAAGCAGCACGCTACACCCGTGGGCGACAAGCTCGAGGACTATCAGAACACCGTTAAGGGCAAGCTGGCCGATAGCGAGTACGTTGCCTCGGACGGCATTGTTGCAATGGTGTTTTGCCTGGTTCTTGGTATCCTGATTGCCTTTGTTCCCGTGGGATCCATCTTCTTTACCGATGGCGCGCAGGCGAACATTACCGCCGCGGTTATCTCGGTGCCGATTGTGCTGGTGGGTATCGGCGTGGGCCTTACGTTCCGCCGCTTTACGTCGGAGGGCGCCGAGGTGGCGGCTCGCTGCAAGGCACTTAAGCATTGGCTCGAGGACTTCACGCGTCTAAAGGAAGCCGTCCCCGGCGATCTGGTGCTGTGGAACAAGCTGCTGGTGATGGGCGTGGCGCTGGGTGTTTCCAAGGAAGTGCTGCGTCAGCTTGCCGAGGCCGTGCCGCCCGAGGTGCGCGAGGCCGATGGCTTCTATGACAATTATCCCTGCTACTGGTGGTACTACCATCATTACGGTATCGAGTCTCCGCTCGATTCGTTCGATGACGTGTATCACGAGAGCATCCGTGAGCTGGCGTCGAGCTCCGACAGCTCGGGCGGCGGCGGAGGCGGCGGCTTCTCTGGCGGCGGAGGCGGCGGCGTCGGCGGAGGCGGCGGCGGAACGTTCTAGCGCGCTCTGATTTTTGGGATGGATCTTCTCCGGCGACTGCCGACGGATCCATCCCATTATTATGCGCTACCTACGAAGACTGTCCCCAACGACTAGTCACTGGGAACGTTCCTAAATGACTAGGTATGGCTGCCGGGTTTAGGCTGTTAGGTCGAGTTCGTAGAGGAAGCTTTCGCGCGGCATGGCGTGACGGCGCTCTTCGCGGTTGGCGCGGTGCGTGGCCGTGCGCTTAAAGCCGTGCAGCTCGTAGAACTTCCACGAGCAGTTGGAGTCGGTGTACAGGTGCGCACTCGTCGCTCCAAGCGAGGACAGGTGCGAGACGGCGGCATCGAGCAGAACCGTGCCAACGCCCAGGCCATGGACATCGCGATTCACGGCAAGCAGCGTGACCTCGTTGTCGTGCGGCAACGGGCTGCTCTCGAGCAGGCGGTTGTTGGTTCGGATGGTTGCGCGCACAAACGAGAGATACTCGGCGCACGCATCGGGCTCTAGCTCACGCATCTGCGATAGCAGCGCGCGTTCGGTATCCATCCAATGCTCGTTGATAGTGGCGCCGGAGCTCTGTCCCGCACGCGCGAGCGCAATGCCGCGCGCCTGACCGTCGATTACGGCAACCTGCGAAAAGGTCGACGACGAAAGGCAATAGGCGAGGTCGCACGCGGCCTCAAGGCGGTTGTACTCATCGTTATCCGAATTGTTATGCCAAAGCTGCTGCAGAATCAGCGCGATGGCGTCGAAGTCTTTGGTATCAAACGGTCGGTAGAGAACCCGCGAGACCATGGTGCCTCTTTCTTTTGCGGATGCATATCGAGCACAGTTCTACCACGCTATTGGCATCTAATTATGGTGCCCCTGTGTTCCATGAACTCACCGTGCCCGGTGCCGTGCCCATCCCCTCCGCTCGCAAACTTTTTCTGCACATGCGTCCGTTGCGGGGTGCATCGATGCGCTCGATGCGCTACATTGAATCAGTATTTTCAATGCCGCTGCGCGAGCGCTGCAGATCGACGTATCACCGACTCACAGAGCACGGCGGCGTACCAGACAGGAGGACTGCATGGGATCTGATGTGAAGATCGCACGCGCGTTGATCTCGGTTACCGATAAGACGGGCGTCGTCGATTTCGCACGGACGCTGGTCGATGACTTTGGCGTCGAGATCATCTCTACGGGCGGCACGGCTCGTGCCATCGAGGACGCGGGCGTTCCCGTAACCCCCATCGAGGAGTTCACGGGCTATCCCGAGATGATGGACGGCCGCGTTAAGACCCTGCACCCCAAGGTTCACGGCGCGCTGCTGGCCCGCCGCGATTCCGAGCAGCACATGCAGGAGGCCGCTCAGCACGGCATTAAGCTGATCGACCTGGTCGTCGTCAACCTGTACGAGTTCGAGAAGACCGTCGCCAACCCCGAGGTCACCTTCGCGGATGCCATTGAGCACATCGACATCGGTGGCCCCTCCATGCTGCGCTCTGCCGCCAAGAACGCTGCGAGCGTTACCGTCATCTCCGATCCGGCCGACTATGATGCCGTCCTGGCCGAGATGCACGAGACCGGTGGCTGCACCACGCTTTCCACCCGTCGTCGCCTGCAGGTGAAGGTCTACCAGACCACCGCTGCCTACGACACGGCTATCTCCCGTTGGCTTGCCGCCCAGGCAAGCGACGTGGCGGACACCTCTGCCAAGCTCGAGATCTCGCTGGAGAAGGTCGACGACCTGCGCTATGGCGAGAACCCGCAACAGAAGGCTACGGTCTATCGCTTTGCCGAGGGCTGCGAGAACACCGCGAGCTCGCAGTTCCCGCTCGTGGGCTCCGAGCAGATCCAGGGCAAGCCGCTCAGCTACAACAACTATCTGGATGCCGACGCTGCTTGGAACCTGGTCCGCGAGTTCGACGAGCCTGCCTGCGTGATCCTCAAGCATCAGAACCCCTGCGGCTCCGCCGTGGCCGAGGACATCACGGCCGCCTACGACCGCGCCTTCGCCTGCGATCCCAAGAGCGCCTTTGGCGGCATCATCGCCTGCAACCGTGAGGTTCCCTATGAGCTGGTCGAGCACTTTGCCGATCAGAACAAGCAGTTCGTCGAGGTTATCATCGCCCCGAGCTACACTGCCGAGGCGCTCGAGCGCATGGCCAAGCGTCCCAACCTGCGCGTGCTGGCTACCGGCGGCGTGGACCACGGCGCCCAGGTGGAGCTGCGCTCCGTCGACGGCGGCATGCTGGTGCAGGAAGTCGACCACGTGACCGAGGACCCCGCGACTTTTACGTTCCCCACCGACCGCAAGCCCACCGACGCCGAGATGGCCGAGCTCGAGTTTGCCTGGAAGGTCTGCAAGGGCGTCAAGTCCAACGCCATCCTGGTCTCCAAGGATAAGGCCGGCATTGGCATGGGCCCGGGTCAGCCTAACCGCGTTGACTCCGCACTGCTTGCCTGCGAGCGCGCCGAGGACTTCTGCGAGCGCGAGGGCGTGGAGAAGGGCGGCTTTGCCTGCGCAAGCGACGCATTCTTCCCGTTCCGCGACAACGTCGACGTGCTTGCCGAGCATGGTGTGACCTGCATCATCCAGCCCGGCGGCTCCAAGCGCGACGACGAGAGCATCCAGGCCTGCAACGAGCATGGCATCGCGATGGTCTTTACGGGCGCCCGTCACTTTAGGCACTAAGTTTCGCCCCGGAACAAAATAATCTCTGCAAAAGACGGTCGCTCCGTTTGGAGGGCCGTCTTTTTGGTATAAGAGGACGGAATGACTAACACGAAAGGTATGACCATGCCCCAGATTGATGATGCCGAGCTGTTTGGCAATGCCGAGGATCAGCGTGCGTACGAGGACTTTTGCGCCAATCAGGAGGCGGTCGAGAAGTTCACGCTCGACAAGCCCGCACTTGTCTGCCGTTGGCGCATGTCCAATAAAAAGGTGCCCATGCTCAACCGCCACATTCGCGCACTGTCCGAGCGCCTGGTGCAGGGCGAGCCGCTTACCCATAACATGCTCAGCTGGGCCAAACAGCACGTTGAGTGGTCGCTTGCCGAGGGTGATTACACCGCACACGACGGCGTGCTCATGCTGGTGATCGACGTCAACGGCAACGCTGCCATGACGGTGGGCGAGTACGAACCGCTCGCCGATACGTCGGCCAAGGCGCTGCGCGCCCGCTCCGCCGAGGCCCGCTCCGAGGCCGACGAGACCGGCGTGGCGCCCGAGCTGCTCGCTGCCGTCAACAACGGCGAGCTTGCCTTTGTGGCGCCGGCGGACGAGTGCCTGTGCGGCACGGCGACGCTCATCGAGCAGTTGGCCCAGACCAAGGGCATCCCAGTCACGCGCGTAGACATTCCCGCGCAGCTTAAGGGCGCGCTGTTCCTAGTGAGCGACGAACACGGCGTGATCCCCGCGACCGAGACGAACGCCGCCGAGGCCGACGCCGCCACGGTCGCCTTCTTCGCCGACGGCTACGAAAAGCTTCGCGCCCGCCGCTCCTAACCTCAAGGCGGGGTGGGCTTACTGAAGCGAGCGAGCGCGTTCGATGGCGTAGGCGAGCGACAGCTGCTCCATCTCCGGGGCGCATTTGTAGCTCAGTCCGGTGAGGGCTGTCACCTTATCGAGGCGATATCGAATCGTGTTCGGGTGCTGGCTCGTCTGCTTGGCGGTTCGCTCGATACGTCGGTCGTTCTCGATGAATGCGGCGAGTGTGGATTCCAGTTCGCTGCCATGCTCGCTGTCGTGCTCACGTATCGGCGAGAGGATCGCCTCCGAGAACGATCGCATCTCCGGGGTTTCCGCAAAAGGCATCACGGTTCTCAGGATGCCGAGCTGCGTATAGCGGACGGGACCCTCGGCACGTTGACAAGATAGGCGCTGTGCGTAAATCGCCTGCGAGATCGCCTGCGCCACCGCTTCGTCTCCAAACAGAATATCGCTGATGCCGAGCCCTTCCGCTCCGCCATCGATACCGCTAGCCTCGATGAGCTCCATGAGCGCCTGCACGATTCGCTCCACATCGAGCGCCTGCTCCGAGTCGCTTGTCGCTACGAATAACAAGCCTCCGTCATAGGGTGCCAGCATGTTGTGGCATCCGGCGAGGGTCGATTTTGCACAGAGACGTTCGATTTGCAAAAACGTACGCGGGTCGAGGGGCTCTGCAAACGATGCGAACAGAGCGAGCGCTTCGTCCAGAAATGACGGGTTGAGGCTTCGGATGCGTCGGCAGATGGACTCGGGCGATGCGTCTGTCCTCAGGGCATCGATCTCGCGCTGTGCGAAGTCGATGGACGCGAGCTGCTCGATATGCCGTTTGACCTCATAGATGACGCTGTCAAAGAACAGTGAGTCGTCGGTCGTGAGAAAGACCGGATAGTGCCGCGCGTTGGCGTAGCGGATGGCTTGGTCGGGAATCGGGATGTGCAGGACGTTTTTGATGATGAGACCGCTCGTTCCCTTGGCGACGAGGTATTTCACGGCTTCAGTGATGAGGTACGGGTCGTCCTTCGCATAGAGGAAAGTGCTGAGGATGATCTCGTCTGAGCTGAAGTTGACGCGCTGGTATTTGTTCTTGAGGCCGGGCATGAGTTCATAATCGAGGATCCCGACGCCAGAGACGGCACGCGAGACGCCATCGCTGCCGGCGATTAGACGGACCGACCCCTCATATTCCCGTGAGAAGTCCGAGATGGTGTATAGCATTAGCATCACCTTGTAAATCATTACAATAAGTACCTGTACAAATAAGATAATCGCACATCCGTATGCCTTTGATGCGATAAATAGTTCAAATACCTGCTGATAGAACGAAAAATCAGATCGAGAATCGTTGTAGATTCCAACAAGAAATGATCCTTGGCGGCATCGTTACTAAACCGTACAGTGAAGCAACGTAAAGCTTTCGCTGAGAGGAGCGATGATGGGGCAGATGGTGGTGCTTTCGGCCGAGGAAGTTTCCAAGGTGCTGACGATCGAGGATGCAATCGCTGCCGTGGAGGAGGCATATCGCCAGAAGGCAACGGGCAAGGGTGTAGCGTGGCCGATGGTATATGAGCAGTTCGAGCCCGGTGTGGCCGATATGGATATCCGCTCGGGCGAGTTGGCGGGAAGCGGCCTCTTCGGTCTCAAGCTCACTGCCTGGTTCTCTCAGAATCCCAAAAAGGGGTTGCCCGAAATCTTTGGCACCACGCTGCTGTGCGACAACGCGACGGGAGAGCCGTTGGCGCTGCTCAATGCCTCCGCCATCACTGGACTTCGCACCGGTGCCGCCGCTGCGCTCGGTGCCAAGTGGCTGGCTCGGGCGGATGCATCCAAACTGCTTGTTGCGGGCGCCGGCCATATGAGCACCTATATGGCGGCGGGCGTGCTTGCCGCCTGTCCCAAAGTGAGCGAGGTCAAGGTGTGGGAGCCGGTTTCCGATGCCGCGCCCGAGGCCCGCGTCGAGCGCATGCGAGACGAGGTCGCCCATATCTTGGGCGCCTGCGAGCATGCTCGCGAGGCATCCACCTATTCCATCGAGGCGACGGCTGACGGCCAAGGTGCCGCGGCGGAGGCCGACATCATCGTGACGATCACGCCGGCGACCAAGCCCATCATTCTCGATTCATGGGTGCGTCCTGGTACGCATATCTCCTGCGTCGGTGCCGACATGCCCGGCAAGCAGGAGCTCGCCTCGGCGCTTGTCGCCCGTGCCGCTGTTTACGTCGATGACCGCGAGCAATCGGTCGCGTCCGGTGAGCTGGAGATTCCGGTTGCCGAGGGCGCCATCACGCCCGAGGACATCAAAGCGGAGCTCGGCGAAGTCATCGCCGGCGCGGCTACGGGGCGCTCGGATGACGAGCAGGTGACGGTGTTCGATACGTCGGGCATCGCCGTTCAGGACCTTTCGGCATCGAAAATCGCCTACGGACGCGCCGTCGAGGCGGGGCTGGGCACCGTGGTGGAACTGTAAGAAAGTCAAGGAAAGGAAACGACAATGCAGATCAAGGATTTCGCCGTCGAGCAGTGGATGAACGAGTGGGAGACCAAGTGCACCCACAACGTTGCGGAGACGTGCGTCTACTCCCTCACGCTCGACCAGCTGTTCGAGCTTACGAACACCGACAAGAAGGCGTGGCTCGATAGCCTGTGCTCGCGCCGATTCACCTACGGAGACATCGAGGGGCAGCCCGGCTTCCTCGAGGGGGTCGCGCGTCTCTATAAGACGGTCGAGCCCGGGCATATCGTGCCCACGCACGGCGCGACCGGTGCCAACTCCCTGGTTATTTCCACGCTCGTCGAACCGGGCGATCACGTAGTCTCCGTCAAGCCCACCTACCAGCAGCTTTACTCGATTCCCGAGATGTGCGGTGCGAAGGTCGATATTCTTCAGCTCGATCGCAAGAACGGCTACCACGTCGACGTCGACGCGCTCGATGCTCTGGTGACCGACGATACCAAGCTCATCTGCATCAATAACCCGGACAACCCCACGGGCGCCCTGCTCGACACCGATACGCTCAAGGCGATTGTCGAGGTCGCACGCAAACACGACGCGCGGGTGCTCTGCGACGAGGTCTACCGTCTGCTTACTCAGACGGATGAGTACTCCGAGTCCGTGATCGACCTGTACGACAAGGCCATCGTCACCGCATCCATGTCCAAGGTCTGGTCGTTCGCCGGCCTGCGTCTGGGCTGGGCGGTCACCAAGAGCCCGGAGCTCCGTCGCGCGCTGCTCTCGCATCGCGACTACAACCTGATTTCCGCCGGCATATTCAGCGAGTCGGTGGCGGAGCTGATTCTGGGCAACGCTTCCGTGATCCTTGAGCGCAGCCGTCGCATCGTCCGTCAGAACCTTGCTGTTCTGGAGAAGTGGGTCGAGAGCGAGCCGCACCTGTCATTCGTCAAGCCCGAGGCGGGTACCACCGCGCTCGTGTATTACGACTACGACATCGACTCCAGGACGTTCTGCATCGACATGATTAAGAAGTCCGGCGCGCTCGTCACCCCGGGCGATTGCTTCGAGGAGCCCAAGAGCATGCGCATCGGCTATGCATACTCCGATAACACCGACGACCTGCAGAAGGGCCTGGATGCCATCTCTGCGTACATGCGTACGCTCGAGTAGAGGCTCGAGGTCGAAGTGATGGGGCCGATTGGTTTAGGACCGAGGGCCCCTATTTTCTCTCAAGACTACCGAACGCTTTTGTCACATTAGGTGCCCACGGGGTCGTATTGCTGCGACGCTGTGGGCATAATGGTGTGAAAGGTGCAAGTTACGCGAAATGGGAGGACACATGGCGCTGATCTATGTCGTTGAGGACGACGAGCCCATTCGTCGTGAACTTATCGACATCCTTGCCCGCGCCGGGTTTGAAATCGAGGCCTGCGAATCGTTTGAGCATGTCTCGCGCGATATTCTCGCTGCCGCGCCCGACCTGGTGCTGCTCGACCTCACGCTTCCCGTCAAGGACGGCCAGCATATCTGCCACGAGGTTCGCCGCGAATCCGAGGTTCCCATCATCGTCCTCACGTCGCGCACGACCGAGATCGACGAGGTCATGGCCATGACGCTCGGCGCGGACGACTTTGTTCCCAAGCCCTACAGCGCCCGTGTGCTCGTGGCGCGCATCAATGCCTTGCTGCGTCGCACCGCGGCGGCGGGCGAGCGCAGCACGCTCGTCCACAAGGGACTGGAGCTCGACCTCGCACGCTCCATGGTCACCAACACGGCAACCGGCACCAGCACCGAGCTCACCAAAAACGAGCTGCGTATCCTCTCGCTGCTTCTGAGCCGCGCGGGCAAGATCGTTTCGCGCTCGGCCATCATGCAGGACCTGTGGGACTCCGACGCCTTTGTGGACGACAATACGCTCACCGTCAACATCAACCGCCTGCGCACCACGCTCGAAAAAATCGGCATCAAGGGGTATTTGACCACGCATCGCGGCCAAGGCTATTCGGTCTAGGGGCCGGCTATGTCGTTTGGCAAGTTCTTTAAAGATGCGCTGCTTCCCGTCGCCGTGTGGACGTGCGGCGTGCTGCTGAGTTGCTTTGCGCTGACGGTCGCCGGCGCACCCGTTTCTATCGTGGTCGTGGCGGTTGGCGTGTCCTTTATCTTCGGTATGCTTGGCATCGTGATCGAGTACGCGCGCCGTCGCCGTTTTCTGCGTCAGTTGGAGCGCGCGGCAGAGGAGCTCGAGAGTCCCGCATGGGTGCAGGAGATGGTGCAATGCCCGACCTATGCCGAGGGCGAGCTCGAATACGAGGTCTTGCGCCGGGTGGGCAAAGCCGCTTGCGATGAAGTGGCGGAAGGCCGGCGTCAGACCGATGACTATCGCGACTATATCGAGAGCTGGGTCCACGAGGCCAAGCTGCCCCTGGCGGTGGCTCACCTGATTTTGGAAAACCTAGACAGCGGCGAAGACGACCTGTCGCGCGTGGACGACCTGGCACGCGAACTTGCCCGCGTGGAGCGCTATATCGACCAGGCGCT
>CABUVB010000018.1 GCA_902494815.1 uncultured Collinsella sp.
ATAAACTGGTCGCCCACGGCGCGCATGTCGTCGGGCGTGGTGTCGCCGGCAAAGTAACGCGCGTCAAGGTCGAGCTTCTCGTTGCTCACGTAGCCGTTAAAGTAGGCGGCGTCGTTGTCGAACAGCTCATTAAAGTCGTCGATACTCATATAGATATTCATGTCCGACTTGGAGCCCCAGGCACAGTCCTTGCCCGCGTACTCAAGGGAATAATACTCACCCTCGTACTTGTCGCTGAGCGTGACCTTCTGGCCCTCGCTCCAGCCGAACTTGTCGAGCAGGCCGCCGCCAAAGACGACGCATCCGTCGCCGACGTCCAGCCCTTTCCAGTAGCGCGAATCGGGCGAGATGCCGTAGACAGAAATCGTCTCCTCGCCATTACCATCGCCGCGGTCGTATTGCAGCTGGTAAACGGCATATTTCTCGGCCTGCGCGATTGCGCCCGCGCCGTTGTCAATCGTGTTGACCGGGTGAATGTCGTCGTTGTCGGTGTCGATCTTAGAGGCCTTGTCAATCAGGTCGATAGCCTCGTCGCGGTTGCAGCCGAGGATATCGGCAAGGTCATCGAGGCGCGCATAAAGCGCATCCTTCTTGTCCTGGACCTTGGTAAGCGCATCCTGCGCCGCAGTCAGGCTCTCGGCAGACGGAGATGCGGTCGCGGCATCGGCTGCCGTCTGCGCCGCATCGGCCGCGTCGTCAAGCTCGTCATCGGCATCTTGGGCGGCGGAAAGCAGCGCGCCGTCAACCGACTGCAAGCGCTCGAGTGCTGACCACTGCTCGCGATCCTCGGCAGTGCCCTCGAGCTCCAGCGGCGCCTTGAGCGTGTACTGGTGCTCGGCGACCAGGCTTGTCTCGAGGTTGTCCGCGTAGTGCGTCATCGTGGGAAGAATCGCCAGGCCAAAGAGCAGCAGCAGCGAGGTAAACGCAATGCCCACAAAGAGCGTGGCAAAGTTGCCCAGGTTGCGCAGAAAGATACGCAGGCGGAAGCGGGAAACAAAACCCATGCGCTCCGGCAGTTGCATACCGCTCTTGGTGCCCGATTTGCCGCTCGCCTCGTGACGAAGGAACTGCAACGGCGTCTTGCCCATTTTGCGAAGCAGGCCCACCAGCGTGATGAGGATGAGCGCAGCGGCGGGAACCACGGCGCACTTCACAAAGATCTCCCAGCTCCAGTACACCTGGAAGGGCGGCAGGCTGTACGAGTCGTAATAGAGGCTGCGCATGGGCTCGGTAAAGAACACGACGCCGAGCGCAGTGCCCAAAAGCGCCGCGACCACGCCCGCGATGGCGGGAAGCGCAAGGTAGTGCAGCACGATCTCGCGTCGACGATAGCCGCTGGCAAGCAGCGTGCCGATGATGGCGCTCTCCTCCTCGATGGTGGCGTCGGTAAGGACCACAAAGACGAACGCCATGATCACGATGATGATGTCGAGCAGCGTCATCCACATCATGGAGTCGCCGTCTACGTCGTCGCGCGCGTAGCCAATGCCCTGGTTGGAATCGGCGTCGATGAGGTCATCCACGCGTGCATCGGCATCGGTGAGCGCCTCCACCATATCCTGCTCCGCATCGACGCGATCCGCGGTGGAGAGATCACGATCGGTAAAGGTAAAGGAGTAGGTGTAGGCAGGCGCGCCGCCGGCGTCCTTAAGCGCGGCAAAGCCGGCGTCGGTGACCTCGGCCACACCGTACGTGATGGTGTTCACCGTAAAGTCCGAATTGTTGAGGAACAGCGCCTGGCTATCGGGCTGGGTCATGATGCCGCAGATGGTGTAGCTGCGACCCTCGAGCTCGACTTTATCGCCCACGGACAGGTTGTTATTGGTGGCAAAGACACGGTCGATGGCCACCTCGTCGTCCGCCTTGGGCTGTTTGCCTTCGCAGTAGGACGCGATATCGACCTCGGTGCGGTGTGCATAGGTGCGCAGTGTGCGCTTGGTGCCGTCGTCGCCGGTCGCCTTTTTGATGATGGCGTCGATGGAAAAATTCTTGTAGAGCGTAACGCCGCCGACGTCGCCGGCCGCGTCCTCGGCGGCCTTGAGTTGATCGTCGGTAGCCTCGAAGGAGGTGGTCACGCGGCCGTCCTCAATCGTGTACGCATCGCGCATGTCGTCGATAAGGCAGCCGATGGAATGCGCTGCGAGCAAAAAGCCCGAGGTGAGGGCGATGCTTCCGCACATAAGAAGAAAGATGCCCAGGTACTTGCCGATATTGCGGCGCAGCTCGCGCGGGAGACGTTTTGCGAGAGGTGTCACGGCGCCGCCTACCAATCGAGCTCGGCGGCCGCGACGGGCGACTCGTTGAGCTCATCCTCGACGATGCGTCCGTCGCGCAGGCGCAGCACGCGGTTGGCCATGCGCGCGATGGCGGCATTGTGGGTGACAATGATGATGGTGCAGCCGTAGGTGCGGTTGACATCCTCCATGAGCTGCAAGATTTCCTTGGACGTCTTGTAGTCGAGCGCGCCCGTGGGCTCGTCGCACAGCAGCAGGCCCGGGTTTTTGACGAGCGCACGGCCGATGGCGCAGCGCTGCTGTTGGCCGCCCGAAACCTGACGCGGGAACTTGTTGCGGTGCTCGTAGAGGCCCAGCGAACGCAGCAGGTCGTCGACATTGAGCGGGTTTTTGGACAGGTGCGCCGTGACCTCGATGTTTTCCTTGATGGTGAGGTCGGGCACCAGGTTGTAGAACTGAAAGACAAAGCCCAGCTCGCGGCGGCGGTACTCACCCAGGTCGGCGGGCTTGAGCACCGTGAGGTCGCAGCCGTCCACCATGATGGAGCCGGCGTCGGCATCCTCCAGGCCACCGATCAGGTCAAGAAACGTCGACTTACCCGAGCCCGAGGGCCCCAGCATGACGCAGATCTCGCCGCGATTGATGGACGTGTCGATGCCGTCGAGCACCGTCAGGCGCGCATCACCGTCGCCGTAGTGCTTTTTGAGATCCTTAACCTGGACATAGGCTTCCTGCGTTGCCATGGTATCCCCCGTTGTTAGCCTCGTGCTACTTTATGAGCGTAATAGTAAACCATGGCGAACTATTTTGGAGCGGGGCCTGGATTTTATTTCAGACTAGTCATTGGGGACGTTCTTAAATGACTAGCTGTTAGGGACACTCTTTCGCCACCCGGCAGTTGGGGACGTTCCCTTTCTGCCGGCAGCTGAGGACAGTCCTTGGCAACCCGGCCGGCAAGCCGGCGGTTCGGCAAAGACTGTCCCCAATGACTAGTCGTTTAAGCCTGTCCCCAATGACCACTCTTGGTCGTTTAAGTCTGTCCCCAATGAGTACCCGATGACTAGGTGGCTAGGCGCGGGATTTGGTGCGCGAGAGGGCTAGGCCTACGGCGGCGATGGCGGCGGCGAAGAGCACAGTGACGCCCAGATCGCAGGCGATGTCGCTCAGCACGGCAGACGTCAGATCCGAGGCAAGTGCCTTGCCAATCGCGTCGTTCACCCAATATGTCGGCACAAAGTGCGCCACGGCCTGCACGGCCGAACCCATGAGCGACAGCGGCATCCAGGCGCCGCCCAAAAACGTCATGAGCATGCCGAGTAAGTTGCCCACGCCGTTGAGCAGCTCCTCGCGCGCACCCAGGCTCGACAACGCAAAGCCAACGGCCAGCGGCGTGCACGCCAGGGCAAACGTCGCCGCCAGCGCCAGACACACACGACCCGCGCCGACCTCGGCAACCGCGCCGGCAAAGCCCACGACGCCCATCATACTCGACACGAGCCAAATGCAGACGGTGAGCACGGCGGCGGCCGCAAACACGGCAAGCGAACGCTGACGCTCGGAGACCGGGCTGGCATCCATGCGGCGCACGCGCTCGGGCTCGTTCATGCCCGAGAACACCAGTCCCACCGACACGATGACCGACGAGATAATCGCGTACGCGCCAAAGTTGAAGTACGACTCGAGCGTGGCGGCAGCAGTCGAGTCGACCTTGACCTGCTCGATCTGGACCTCCGCGCGCTTTGCAGCGGCATGCTCGGCGGCCTTGGCAACGTCGCCGTTAGAAGCAGCGGGCTCAAGCGCCGCCGCAGCGCCCGCGAGCGAGATCCAGCGCGAGGCCTCGGCAGACGAAAGCGCCGCCGCCATGGTGCCGGCACCGTAGGTCACATCGAGCTTGGGCAGGGACTCCCCCACGCGGGCGGCCGCAACGAGGTCGTCCTCAAACCCCTCCGGGATAAAGAACACGCAGTCGGCGCTGCCCTTGGCGCTGTTGCTCTTGGAGAGCGCGTCCGCAAGGTCGTAGGTGTCGTCGCCGACGCCCATGACCAGGTCAAAACGCGAACCTAGGTGCTTGGTGAGCGCACGTGAAAGATCACTGCCGTCGCGGTCGACCACGATCACGTTGGCATCGTAGGGCTTGTACTCGGTGAGCTGCGACGAGTTCCAGCTCACCGAGGCCGCGATGAATACGCCCATGAGCGAAATGAACACCGTATAGATGAGCAGGTAGAATGGGTGCGCCAGCGCCATGCGAAGCGCGGTCTTAAAGGTGCTCATAGCGGCTCCTTCCAAAGATCAGCGTAGCGGCGGCGACAAACACCAGGGCCATCAGGACGAGCGCGCCGGCGCGGACGGCGAAGGGCCCCAGGTCCTCAAAGAAATACAGGCGGTTGAACATGTCGCAGATAAGCTTGACGGGGTTGAACCAGCACTCGGCCGGGCAGGCGCGGGCGACGTCGTCGGCAAGCGCCATCGCGGGCTCGCCGTAGAGTCCAGCAAACAGAGCGCACGTAGTGGCAAAGCCCGTGAGGATGCCCGACTTGGACGCCTTGCCGCCCTTAACGGGAAGCGTGCCCACAAAGAGCCCCAAGCCCGTGGCAGCAAGCGCGGATGCAGCGCCGCCCACGAGGCACAGCCCCTCGCGCCCGCCAAAGTCGACGCCCACGACCAGGCGCACGTAGCCGATCGCGATCGTCATCGAGGTAAAGGAAACCAGCCACGAGCCCACAAAGATGCCGGCCAGCGACGCCGTCTTGGAGAGACCGCCCACGCAGCGACGCGCGCCAAGGCCGGACAGATTGGGTTGCAAATCGACGACACTCAAAGCGGCAAACTCGGCAGACATCATCGCGACCAGACCAAAGAGCGCGTAGTAGTAGATGACCGTGCCATCGGGCGTGGTGCGTGTCAGGCTTACGCGGCGGGTTCCGCCCTCGAGCGACAGGGCGCGCGCAACCGCCTCCGGGTCGGCGAGCGCCGCCGGGTTGTCCTGGGCAATCTGGCGCATGAGCTCGGCATTTTGCGTATACGAGCTTGCCACCGTCTCCAGAATGCTGCGGTCGGTGAGCACCGACGACGCACGCGAGCTGTCATAGCTCGAAAGCAGCATGAGCTTGGGCGTGCCCGCGCCGTCGACCGTGTAGATGCCAGCGACCTCGCCGGCCTTGAGCGCACGGTTCGCGTCGGCTGCGTCGTCGCACTCGTGGATCTCGAGCAGCTGGTCGTCGCCTTCCTTGGCAAGCGATGTCGCCACGTCCTTAAAGGTCGAGGCGTCCCAGGCCTCGTCCGCCACGACGGCAACCGGCACCGGATCGACCGTGCCGTCGGAGCTGAGGTTCGCAAACATAAACATGAACATCGTTGAAAGCGCAATGGGAAAGATCGCGCCCCAGACCCATGTGCTCGGCCGACGCAGCAGCGTCTTGAGCGTGGTGATGATGGTGTTGAACATGGTTACCCCCTAGTCGCGCAGCTCGCGGCCGGTGATCTCGAGGAACACGTCGTTGAGGGTCGGCGGCTCGCTCCATACGCGGCCGAGCGCAACGTCGGCGGCGCGCAGCGTGTCGAGGATGTCCACCAGGTTGTGCGGGCTTGCTTCGCAGGTGCAGACGAGTTCGCCGCCGGAAAGCTCAACCGAAAGTACGTGCTCGAGGGCGCGCAGCCGCTCGACCGTGACGGGCTCGACGGCGCCGACCTCGACGGTCACGCGCTCGCCCATCTGAATCATGCGCTTGAGCTCGTCGTTGGTGCCCTGCGCCAGCACACGTCCGCCGTCCATGATCATGATGCGGCTGCAGATCTGCTCGACTTCCTCCATGTAATGGCTGGTATACACCACCGTGGCGCCCTCGTCGCGCAAGCGGCAGATGCCCTCCAGGATAGCGTTGCGACTCTGCGGGTCGACTGCCACCGTAGGCTCGTCAAAGAAGATGAGCTCGGGCTTGTGCGCAATGCCGCAGGCAATGTTGAGGCGACGCGCCAGGCCGCCCGAGAGCTTGCCGGGGCGAAACTTGGCAAAGTCGCCCAGCCCGACAAAGTCGATCGCCTCGTCCACCAGCGCGCGGCGGCGCTTGCGGTCGCTAACGTAAAGGCTGCAGAAATAGTCGATGTTCTCACGCACCGTGAGCTCGTCGAACACCGCAACTTGCTGCGGGACCACGCCGATGCGGCGCTTGAGGTCATAGCGGGCGGGCGTCATGGGCTCGCCAAAGAGCTCGATGGTGCCTTTGTCGTAGGCAAGCAGCTGCAGGATACAGTTGATGGACGTGGTCTTGCCCGAGCCGTTGGGGCCGAGCAGGCCAAAGATCTCGCCGGGGGCGATACTCAGGTTAAAGTGGTCGAGCGCAATAAGATCGTCATAGCGCTTGACGAGGTTTTCGACATGGACGATGTCTGTCATGAGGCGGCCCTTCTGTTGCTTGCGGCCCGGTACGATTGCATCATCGCAGGAGCGGGCGGCGCGCACCAGTGAGCTTTGTCACGAGTGTGGAGGTCTTGGTCGTACGGCCCGCCGACGCCCCCGCCCTGCCGCACGGGAGGAATGTCACGGTTGCGCAGGCGGCCCCTCCACCACACGCAGCTTCGCGTACAATACCCGTATGAACAGGCTTTTCGACAAATCGATCGTGCTAGCGTGCTGCATTGCGGCCGCCGTGGGTCTTGCTGTGGATGCTCGCCTGGTCGCGGCGTTTTGCCTTGGCGTTATTGCCACCTCACTGGCCGAAGTCGCACAGGGAAACCGCGCCTGCCGTGCAAGCGAGGCCGCGAGCTACGTCTACATCATCGCGGCTGTCTTCGTGCCGCCGTTTGTGCCGTTTGCGCCTCTCGCCCTCTATGACATCGCGCGGCGCGTGCGCCGTGAGCACGCCTGGGTCGCGCTGGGCATTGGCTCCGCTTTTGCCTGCGCGCTTGTCGCGAACCTTCGCACCAACGCGCTTACCGCCCGAACACTCCTGCTGGCCGCCATCCTTTCGGTTGCCGCCACCTTGCTATCGCTACGTACTGCCCAGTTAGAGCGCGAGCAGCAGCGCATGCGCCGTACCCGCGACGAGCTGCAAGAACGAGCCCTCGCGCTCGAAGCGCGCAACCGCGATCTTGCTGACCGCCAGGACTACGAAATCGAGCTCGCGACGCTCGCCGAGCGAGCCCGTATCGCGCGCGAGATCCACGATAACGTCGGGCACCAGCTCACGCGCGCCTCACTGCAGGCCGAAGCCCTGCGCGTGGTCCACGCCGACGAGCCCGGCGTCGCCGCCGATTTCGCCGACGTCAAACGCACGGTTGACGAGGCGCTCCAGCTCGTACGCGCCAGCGTCCATGCGCTCAACGACAACGCCGTCGACCTTTCCGTGCAACTCGAACGCATTGTCGAAGGCGCGCGCTCGGACGGCGGCCCGCAGATTGAGCTTGAAGTTATGGCCGAGCATGCGCCCGCAAATGTCGCCAACTGCTTTGCGGCGGTCCTGCGCGAGGCGCTCTCCAACACCATGCGCCATGCTTGCGCCCATGCTGTTACCGTACGGTGCATGGAGCATCCGTCGTTTTACCAGCTCATTGTTACCGACGATGGCGCGGGCGGGGTTCAAGCAAGCGGCCGCGGCGCCGCGGAGGGCATGGGGCTCGACTCCATGCGTGAGCGCGTTGAGGCGCTTGGCGGCACCTTCACCGCCGGCCCGCGCGCCGGCGCCGGCGGCTGGCGTGCGTTTGCCACCGTTCCCAAACAGCAAGGAGATGAGGGCCGATGAGGCTCATCGTTGTCGACGACGACCGCTTGGTGATCGATTCGCTCAAGATTATCCTGGGCGCCCAGCCGCAGATCGAGATAGTGGGCACCGGCGCCAACGGCGACGACGCGGTCGCGCTCTACGCCGAGCACGCGCCCGACATCGCGCTGCTCGACATTCAGATGCCAGGACGTGACGGCCTATCGGCGGCGCGCGAGATCCTCGAGCGCGATCCTGCAGCACGCGTGGTGTTTCTGACGACATTCTCGGATGACGAGTACATCGTATCGGCGCTCAAACTGGGTGCCCGCGGCTATCTGATCAAAACCGATGTCGCCGCCATTCCGCCGGCGTTGGCGCAGGTCATGGACAGTAAACGCGTGCTCGAGGGTAAGGCGATCGAGGACATCGATTTTGATGGGGCGGGCGTCGAGGCCGGCACGCCCCGCCGGCCCGCGGCCTTTGCCGGCCTGACCGACCGCGAGTTCGAAGTCGCCGAGCTTATCGCCCGCGGCCTCGATAACAAGGAGATTGCCGCCACGGCTTATATGGGAGAAGGCACGGTGCGCAATCACATCAGCTCAATCCTCGCCAAAATGGGGCTACGCAACCGCACACAAATCGCCATCGCCTACCTGCGAGGGTAATTACCCGACGACCGACCGCCCCGGCATAGCAAAATGGCCGTTATCGATTTAATGCCATTTCAAAACCATGCCGGATTACGGGGCTAAACTCAGGGCCCCCATCCATACCCACGTTTTCTGCAAAATGACGGCTCGTCTACCTGCGGTTTTATTTTCACGAATATCGGCATGGTTGGGGACTCGTGATTCAGCCCCGTAAACCGGCATAGTTTTGTTCGGGCGACCCCGCACGAGTGCCTCCGCCAGCCTCGCGGGACCAAAATGATCCGTTTTCCTTCGCCCCCAAGGAATCAGCCGGAACCGCGCGCCACGAAACCGGCCCATCTACTACGTTTGACTCGACACCCCTGACCATACCTTCGTTTTGGGCAAAACCGCAGGCGTTTTACCTGCGGTTATGTTTTGGCGTTTTTTGGCATGGTTGAGGGTAAGGGGCCAAACGTAGTAGATGGGCCGATTTCGTAGCGCACCCACCTCCCCCACGCACAAAAATGCCGCCACGGAGGAGGGAGATGCCTCCGTGGCGGCTGGGGCTGGGGGTGGGGCTATGTTCTGGCTCCCCGCCGGCCGCCCGGGGCCTTTTGACCCCGGGCGCCACCAGCATGCCTAGCGCTTACGGATACCCCAGACCAGGGCTCCGACGCCGGCCATGGCGATGACAAATGCCATAAGCAGAGCGGCAGCCTGCTGGTCGCCTGTGGTGGGCAGGAAACCCTTGACCGTCTTGACGATGTTCGTCACGGTCTTGGGCGTGCCGGGATCGGGTGTCGGCGTAGGAGTCTCGGGCTTCTTGTACGTGTTGTTGAACACGATACCCTCGACGCTCTTGTCACCCTTGGTAAAGGCGACGTTCGCCTTGAGGTTGCCCTCGCCGTCATCGACCACGTTGACGGTCGCGGTAAAGACGGACTTGTCGTAGGTCATACCGGCCTCGTCGCCCTTGACCTCGCTGATGGTGTAGACGTACGTACCGGGCTCGTCGTACTCGAACTTGTCGAAGTTGATCTTGCCGTCGGCGTCGTTAGTAACGGTGAACTCGACGTCCTCGCCAACGAGCTTAAAGCTAAACTCGTCCTTCTTGAGTTCGCGTCCCTCGAGTACCTTGATGGCGCCGATGGAGACCTGGGTAGGCATGGCGTGATACTTGTTGGTAAAGCCAGCCGACTCGGTGGTTCCCTCGAGCTTGTGCGTCGCGGTCAGCGTGCCGTCGCCGTTGTCGGAGACGGTGGTCACGACGGTGTAGGTCGCGCCGTCATAGGTGACGCCCTTGTGCAGGCCGAGCGCGTTGGGGCAAGCCTCGCGCAGCATGTACGTGTGCGTGCCGGGCGCCTCGTAGCGGATCGGGCTCAGCGTAACGTTACCGTCGACGTCATTGGTGCCGCTCGCGACAACCACGCCGTCCTCGAGCAGCTCAAACGTGAACTCGCCAGCTGCAAGGTCGCGTCCGGTCAGACGCTTGACCGTCTTGACCTGATCGGTCACGGAAGAATCGGTAGGTGCCACGCCGTAGGTGTTGGTGAACGTGAAGGCAGCACCGTCGTCGCCCTCGCGCACGACACGCAGATGTCCGGTACCGTCGTCAGTCACGGTGTAGGAAACCTTGCGCATGGCGTTGGCGTCGTTGGTCACACCAGGGGCACTACCGGACTCGGTCACCGTGTAGGTAAAGGTGTGCGAGCGCGGAGCGGTGGGGGCTGCGGGCTCGGACTCGTCGTTGGACTCGTCGGCGTCGGCAGCGTCGGCGTCAACCTCGGCCTCGCCGGCGTTGGCCTCGGCTTCGTCAGCTTCGTCTGCCTCGGCCTTATCGGTCGCATCGTCCGTCACGCCCAGAGCGCGGTTGAGGTCCTCGAGCGTAAAGTGGATCTTGCCAAAGTCCACGTTGCCAGCCGCGTCGTTGGTTGTGGTCGTGCGCTCGGGCATCGGGGCACCAGCCTCGTCGGCGGTCACGGTAAAGGTGAACTTGCCCGTGATGTCAGCCGGGGTCAGGCCCTCGGCAGCTTGGAGCTTCTTAGTGCCGGTGAGCGCGGCATCGACGGCTTCAGCGCCGTAGACGTTCTCGAACAAGGGCTCGACGCCGCCGTAGTCGACCGTTGCCGTCAGGGTACCGTCACCGTTGTCGACGACGATAACCTTAAAGCCAAAGCTCCACGTTGTAGCGGAAACGCCATTCGGCAGCCCGAATAAATCTTCGTAGGCCGTGTAGTTAATGGTCCAGGCAAGCTTGCCGTCCTTATCGGTACGATAAGCAAGCCCAGCAGCCTCAAGATTAGCAAGCATCTTGGTGTCGTAGTGCAGCGCATCAAAGCTCACGTGCCCGCCGATATTGGGCTTGAGGTTTTCGTATGCCACAAGCTCACCCTGATAGGCGATGCCGAACCAGAACTCGCCGTCGGCCATCGGGCGACCGGTCAGAGTCTTGGTGGCAACGACCTGAGCAGCGGTGCCACCAGGCGTGTTGGTCGTAGCGCTGTAACTGTTGTGGAACGGCACCAGGGCTTTCTCGACCTTGTTCTCGCCACTCTTGTGGACCGTCTCATGCGTGCCCTCGGGACCGCCGGAAACGGTCGTCGTAGCAGTGAGCGTGCCGGCGGTGTCGTCGGCGATGGCGATCGTCACCGTGCGCACGGCGTCGTCGTAGGTGTAACCGGGCTGGCCGTCGTTCTTCTCGGCCACGGTGTACGTAAAGGTCTTGCCGGCGTCAGCCTGCGTAAATATAACCTCATGACCAGCCAGAATGTCGATCAGTCCGACCGTTGCCTCTGCCGTCGCAGGGGACTTGAAGTTGTTGGCTCCAGGCAGCAGGCCAAGCGCGTTGGCCGAGGCCTCGTCGGCAGGCGTCACGGTAAACGTGAACTGACCCTCGGTCATGGGGCGGCCGTCCAGATACTTGCTGAGCCACAGACCGCCGGCCGTGGTGTAGTTAAGCTCAGTGCGGTACGTGTTGGTAAAGCGTCCGTTTTCCTTCTTGGTGACGTTGGCGGTCAGGTTGCCATCGCCGTCCTCGGTCACGGTTACTTCGGCGGTCGCGACGTGGGAGTCATACGTCATGCCGACCGTATTACCCGCGTTCTCGCGGATCTCGTACTTGTAGGTTCCGGCAGCCGTGTAGCGAATCTTGCCGAACTTGATGGCGGCAATGCCGTCCTTCGCGTCGTGCTTGCTCACGGTTACGGTCGCAGGATCGGGTAGCGGGGCGCCATCGGGGGCGGTAATGGTAAAGCTAAACTCGTCCCCATCCGTCCACTCGCGGCCGTCGATGGCCTTGCTCAGGTCAAAGTCGAGCTCTGCATCGAGCGGGGTTACGCTGTAGGTGTTCTTGAAGATCGCAGCCTCGGGGTCCTTCAGGACATGCTCGGCCTTGAGGGTGCCGTCGCCGTTGTCCGTGATGGTGGTCTCGATGGTGTACTTGGCGTCACTGTAGGTGATGCCCTTGCTGGTGGTTCCACCGTTGACCTCGCGCAGCGTGTAGGTGTGCTTGCCGGGCTTGTCGTAGGCAATCTTGTCCATGGCAATCGTGCCGTCAGCAGCGTTGGTACCCTTGGCAACGACCTCGTCGCCCTCGACCAGCTCAAAGGAGAACTCACCTTCCTTGAGCTCACGCCCGGTCAGGACCTTGTTCGCGGTGATCTGGTCGGTAACGCTCGTCTCGACAGGCGTCACGTTATAGGTATTGGTGAACGTAAATGCCACATCGCCGTCCGGCTTGCGGGATACGCTCAGATTGCCCTTGCCGTCATCGGTCACGGTGAAGGAAACCGTGCGTGAAGGCCTGTCGTCGTTGGTCACGCCAGCGACCTCGCCGGACTCGGTCACGGTGTAGGTAAAGGTGTGCTCGCGCTTCTCGGGCTTCTCGCCCATAGCCTTGTTAAGGTCGTCGAGCGTAAAGGTGATCTTGCCAAAGTCGACCTTGCCCTTGGCATCATTGGTTACGCTCGCGTTCACGGGCATGGGTGCACTCTCTTCACCGGTCACGGTAAAGGTGAACTTGCCGGTGATATCAGCCGGGGTCAGAGCGTCGTCAACCTGCAGATTCTTGATACCCGCAAGCGATGCCTCGGTAGCATTCGTGGTGTAGGCGTTCTTGAACTCGATGCTCTTGACGTCCTTGGCGTCCTTCAGCTCGTGCGTGGCAACCAGCTGGCCCTTGCCGTTATCGGCGATGGTCGTCACGATGGTGTAGACCGCGTCATCGTAGTCAATACCGCCGGCGTTGCCCTTAACCTCATGCAGCTTGTAGGTGTGCTGGCCGATCTCGGTGTACCTGATGGCACTGAACGTCACCATGCCGTCGGCGGCGTTCTTAACGGTCTCGATAAGCTCAGAGTCCTCACCCTTAATCTCGCGCAGCTCAAAGCTGAACTCACCGGCCGTAAGGTCGCGCCCGGTCAGAGACTTGGTCACGTCAATCTTGTCGGTAACGCTGGACTCAACAGGCTCCGCAGTGTAGACGTTCTTGAACTCGGTCTCGTCGGCTTCGCTCCAAGTCACCTTCACAGCAGCGCTGAGCTCGCCCCTCTTGTTGGGCGTTACCGTCACGGTGACCTCCGCGACGTTCTTGCTGTAGGCAATGCCGTCAACCGTGGTCCCGGCGTTCTTTTCGCTGACCCTGTAGACGTACGTGCCAGGCTCGGTGTATTTGATCGTGCCGAAGTCGATGACAGCCTTACCCTTGTCGTCCAGATCGTCCTTGGTCACAGACGCGGTCACGGGCGCTGTCGCGGACTCGGGTATCGGGGCACCGTTCTCGGACGTCAGCCCAAACTCAAACGTGTCCTCCTTCGTCCAGTCGCGACCCTCGAGCACCTTGGTCAGGCCAAAGCCGGCCTCGGTATCCTTGGTATCCACCGTTACCGGCGTCATGTCGTACTTATAGCTGATCTTGCCGTTGTTGCCCAGGTAGGAGTTGACATGCGTCGCGGTCGCCTTGGCGGATATGTTGTTCCACTTGGGATTGAGTACGTCGGTCGCGGTATCGGTTTTGTTGCTGCCCACGCTCTCCTTGGTGGTGTGGAGCTCATCGATAAAGGCCAGGCGTGCGGTTCCCACAGTAAACACCAAGTTACCGTTCTCATCGGGAACAATCGCGCCGTCGAACTTCGCGGCGTCGCCGCCGATAAACTCGATGACGGCGGTGGCGGGCTTGGCCTCGCCGTTCTCGCCCTGTTCTTCAAACTCATCCTTGTAGTAATAGGTGCCGGTATCTGCCAGCGAATTCTTTGCAGGCTGCGTGCAGTCCTTATCCGCGTAAATGGGAGTCTGCTTCTGGAAGTAGTAGTAGCGGTTGGTGTCGGCCGGCTCAAAGGTCGCAACCGTATCACCCAACGCACCACCGCTCCACTTGTTCGCGTAGAAGCTCACGGTCTTGGCGCCGTTGGCAACAGCCGTATTGCTCTCGATGTAATCCTTGAGCCCCGTTACCTTCTCGGGCGTAAACAGGTTGTCAAGCGCGTCCTTCTTCACGCTCGAGGCATACTTCACCTGGATGGGCTTAACGGTATCGACCGAAAGCTTGCCGTCTACGGTCTTAAAGTGACTCAGAGGAATCAACGACGCGGGAATGTTGACCGTTACGATATCGCCCTTCTGGGGATTGTCGTCGCCGGCACGCTGCACGGTAATGAGCAGGTCTTTTGCCTTGCCATCGAACTCGTACGTATCGGTCTTGGTTTCTTTGTTGACCGTCTTGCTCGGATTGGTAAACGGCGTGCCGTTGATGACGGCCTCGGTGAAGCTGTCGACCTGCATAAAGTCGCCCAGCTCATCGGTAAACGTGATGTAGCCGGACTTGGTCTCGTCGTAGCCCTTGTGGATTTCGGTCGGATAAGGCGGCTCCGACGTAATGGCCTGTGAGATGTCGTCGAAGACCCTCTTGAGCTCTTCTGCATTGGTCGCCGACTTGTAGTAGTCGGAGTTTTCCGCGCGTGTGCCGTGGGTATCCCATGCCGTGGCATTGGGATAGTTGCTCGACACGGCCTGCATGAACTTGTTCGCTTTATTCGCTTCGTCTGTTCCTAAATCTTGAATGCCCGCACCGGGATTCGCTCCGCCAAAGATACCGATGGTATAAACGGTGGCCTTGCCGTCCTTCATGTTCTTAGCAGCTGTCACGGCAGCGTTGGCGACACCCGCATCGAATTTATTTTGCTTTGTTGGCGTACCGTCGGTAAAGAACACAATAATCTTCTTGGCGTCTTTGCGGCCAGAAGTGATAGTGATTCCCTCGGCCAGCTCTAGGCCATAGTCGGCGCGCGTGGCGCCGGCAGGCTGAATTTGATTAATTGTATTCTTCTTGAGATCATCCGCATTGCTGCCGGAACAGTAGGTCAATTCTTTCATAACCTGGGTGTAATTGTAGGAGTACCCTCCGTCGCGATACATATTGTTGCCGATATCGTTGGACTTCTTGCCCGCAAACTTAACAATGGCAACCCTATGCTGCCTATTGACGCCCTCGATGCCCTCGTTTTGCTTGGCAATGGTATCGATAAAGCTATTCGCAGCGTTCTTCAACGCATCGATACGCTTAGGTGAGTCTCCACCGCCCATATGATCATCCATCGAGCCAGAGGCGTCCAGCACCATCACGATGTCGAGTGGCGTGGTAACCGTTACGGTTGAATTAGACGTCGAGGACATCGCCGAAAGCGTAGTCACAAAATCTGACGCTTTGTTTTCTCCAGTTTCCTTAACCGTCTTGTCGGTCCAGATTCGACCGACGTTTTGGGTCGTCACCTTATTGCCACCATGGCCCGCCGCCCAGATTTCCCAGCGTCCGCTGGTGTCGGGGTCGACAACCTTTCCGGCCATTGTCGGTCCGTCTATTCCGGTGCTGGACCTGGCGTTGGCCTCGGGCAGCATGGCAAATGCTGCAGCCGGCAACACCAGCACTACGGCCAGTATCACCGCCAAGAGACCCCTCGTGTACTTACTCATCGCGTCTCCCTTCTCGCAGGCTCAGACCTTGCATCAGCCTAAAGTTACGGAATGAGACACAATTTGGGCAGGTGACACACGTTCCAGATTCGGTTTTGGGCGTGAGACAAATGTCTCACCAAAGTTGAGACACGAGGGTTTTCGCAGGAAAACGGGTGCGACTCGGAGCCAACAGGTCAAAATGATCCGTTTTCCTCCGTCCCCGGGGGATCAGTTGGTAACGCTCGCCACGAAACCGGCCCATCTACTACGTTTAACCCGATACCCCTGACCATAACCGTGTTTTACGAAAAACCGCAGGCGTTCTACCTGCGGTTTTCTTTTCGCATTTTTTGCCGTGGTTGAGGGACGCCGCCCAAACGTAGTAGATAGGCCCATTTCATGGCGAACGGGCCACACGGATGTCCTCGCGAGGCCAAAATGATCCGTTTCCCTCTGTCCACGGGAGATCAAGGGCTGCTACGGATATGGTGCTATTTCAAAACTATGCCGGATTACGGGGCTAAAGTCGGAGTCCTCATCCATACAGCCTTTTTTTTTGAAAAACGGCAAGCAGTCTACCTGCGGTTTTGTTTTTGGGATTTTCTGTATGGTCGGAGGTTCGCTATCCAGCCCCGTAATCCGGCATAGTTTTGTTCGCGACGGCACAACCGCGCGTTTAAGCGCGGGGCCGGTGGGGCATTTTTGCCCCACCGGCCCCTATTCCAGCGCTATTCCGGCTTGGTTTCTACTGTGGGAGTCTTGTCCGCTGCGACTGGGGTGCGGGCGGTGTCCATAGTCAGGCAGTGCTTGGGGCAGCTCTCGATGCACTCACCGCACACCACGCAGGCATACGGGTCGATCGACCACGTTCCACCCTTGCGATCGACCGCGAGCGCGCCCGCCGGACAGCGACGCGCGCACATACCGCAGCAAATGCACACGTCCATGTCGTTGACGATATGCCCGCGCAGGCGCTCGGGAGCCGTCAGCTTCTCCTGCGGATAGCACACCGTGACCGGCTGCTTGACCATAGAGCCCAAGGCTGTCTTGGCAAATGTCAGCAAACTCATGCCGCGCCTACCTTTCCGTGCAGCTAATACAGGGGTCGATGGTCAGGATAATCATGGGCACGTTGGCAAGGAGCACGCCCTGCAGCGCATGTGTCAGACCCGCCAGGTTCTGCGACGTCGGCGTGCGCACGCGGAAGCGATCCAGGTTCTTGGTGCCGTTGCCGCGCACATAGTAATACGCCTCGCCACGCGGCTGCTCAATCACAACCTCGCCACGCGCGCCGTCGGCCGGCGTGAGCTTGGTGCGCCCGCCGATGCCGTCGTGCGGGATCTTGCCCACAAGCTCCTCGATGATGTCCATGGCCTGCGTGACCTCGGCACAGCGCACCTGGCAGCGGGCATAGCAATCGCCATCGGTAGCAACGATGGGCTCAAACGCAGCCAGATCCGCATAGGCGCCGTCGCCGAACATGCGCACGTCGTAATCCACGCCCGAGGCGCGACCGAACGGGCCGACCATCGACAGATTCAGCGCATCCTTCTCGCTAATCACGCCCACGCCATGCAGGCGCTCGCCGCAGCTGGCATCGTCCAAAAACGTATGCACCAGAGCCTCGTAGTCGGGGCGCATGGCGTCAAGCGTCTCGACAATGCCCGCCAGCTCGGAGTCCTCGATATCGTGCTTAAGGCCGCCGATCTCATTAATCGACAGAATCACGCGGCCGCCGCAAGTGCTCTCAAAGATCTTGAGAATCTGCTCGCGCAGAGTCCACGAACGATAGAACAGTGCCTCGAAGCCAAAGGCATCGGCGAGCAGGCCCAGCCACAGCAGATGCGAGTGGATGCGCGAAAGCTCGTGCAGAATGGTGCGGATATACTGCACGCGGCCTGGCACCTCGATGTCGAGCATGCGCTCGCAGGCGCTGGCATAGCCATAGCTGTGACCCACGGCGCAAATGCCACAGATGCGCTCAGCGATGTAGCCAAACTGGTGCATATCGCGCTTTTCGGTGAGCTTCTCGAGTCCGCGGTGAACAAAGCCGATCTGCGGAATTGCCTCGATGACGCGGTCGTCCTCGATCACCAGGTCCAGATGAAGCGGCTCGGGCAGCACCGGGTGCTGCGGGCCAAACGGAATAACGGAGCGATGTGCCATGG
>CABUVB010000019.1 GCA_902494815.1 uncultured Collinsella sp.
ACCAGGCAATCGACACCATTCTTGGCCGCGATGTGCGCAATTGCCGCGCCCTCCATCTCGACGCAATCGGCATGCGTGGCCTCAATCGCAGCGTTACGCATGGCGTCACCCGTAACAAAGCGATCACCCGTGGCGATAGTGCCACACAGGAACTGCTTGGGGTCCTTCTCCGCAGAAGTCTCATCCGCCGAGGCATCCACAAATCCATGCCCGGCAAGCACGGCGGCGGCAACATCAGCCAACGCCGGTGTCGAGACAAACTCCTCGAGCCCCGGCGCGGACTCGGCGATGAGCGCCGTATCGGTATCCAGATAGCGCAGGCACTTGCCTATAACCACGTCGTTAATATGCAGTTTAGGGTTTAGGCCTCCCGCGATACCCGAAAACACAACGGCCTGCGGGGCGTATTTGCTGATGAGATGCTGCGTTGCGGCAGCGGCGTTCACGGTCCCCATGCCTGCCGTCGTGGCGACTACCGTCAGACCCGAAAGCCCACCGTTCACAACGGTCAAGCCCGCCTCCTGCGACTCATGCGCGCCACTCAGCTCTTCCTTAATCTGCGCAACCTCTTTTTCGAGTGCGCCTATGATCGCGATGGTTGCCATGCCATCCCCCAAATCCGTGCAAATTGCTTATCCACGGTATGGTACCAGCATTTTGGCTCAACCGTGTCAGCACCAAGCCGTTAGGCCAGTACAGCTCGGGTATCATAAAGGGGCAAAAATGGCTTGTTAGCCGATGGCCGACCTGAGCTCCGCACGGCGCTTTTTCATACCGGCCATAACGGCATTGCGCAGCTCGGGCATGCGCGCGGTATCCATCTGGGGCACGCCCTCAAGCTTATAGGGAATCCCCAACTGCTCGTATTTGACGACACCCATGGTGTGATACGGCAGCATCTCCAGGCCGACCACGTTATGCCACGGGGCAATCAAGCGACCGAGCGCCTCGCACTCCTCCACCGTGTCGGTAATGCCCGGCACCACCACGTGACGGATAACGACCTTGATCTTGCGACGCGCGAGCTCATCACCAAACGCCAGAATGCGTGCGGGATCGCAACCGGTCAGCTTTTTATGCTCGATGGGATCGGCGTGTTTAATGTCGAGCAGCACCATATCGGTCTCGTTGAGTAGGGCATCGAACTTCTCGGGATGCTGGGGGTCGAAGGCGTAGCCACAGCTATCCAGGCAGGTATGCACGCGGCCGTCGGGGTTGCTGTGCATGGCACGGAACAGATCAGCCAAAAACTCGGGCTGCAGGAGCGGTTCACCGCCCGAAACGGTAATGCCGCCGCTACGGTAGAACTCATGGTTGCTCTGGAACTCGTCCATCAGATGCTCGACGGTCACCATGGTGCCGCCGTTGACCGACCAGGTATCGGGATTGTGGCAATACGCGCAGCGCATGGGACAGCCCTGAACAAACACCACAAAGCGGATGCCGGGTCCGTCGACCGTTCCCATCGTCTCGATCGAATGCACGCGGCCAAGGGCAAACGCAGAGTCCTCGGGACGAGCGTCCACACCCTCAAGCGTCATTTCTGCCATTCGCGCTACCTTGCCTCTCCTTGGATGCAACCAATTAAAATGCCAGAGCCATTCTAGCCCATGCGTTTGCGTTTAAACGTCTCAGACTAGAACGGCACGTTTTAATCTATCCCCCATCACCATGGCTGGGGGCTACGTCGAGATGTCAGGCTGAAGAACGCTCGCCTGCGGCCTTTACGCCTTAAGCGTGAGCACCGCACCGAAGGCGGTCGGGCCGCAATGGCTCGAGATGACACCGCCGACCTGAGTCCAGGTAACGTCCTTAAAGCCCAGATCATGCGCATAGACCTCCATGTCATCGCGCAGCTCCTGGGAAAGGCCCACCGAATACGCCAGGCCAATGTGCGAGTAGTCAATCTCGCCCTTGGCGACCATGTGATCAATAAAGGCGCGGGCGCACTTGAGCATAGAGCCGCGAAACTTCTTAGTCGCCACGAACTTGCCGCCCGTTACCTCAATGCAGGGCTTAATCTTGAGCAGATGGGCACCGAGGAATGCCACGTTGGACAAACGACCGCCCGCCTTAAGGAAGGCAAGATCAGTAGGAACAAAGCCCAGCAGCACGCGGTCCATGACGGAGTTCGTAAATGCAAAGATCTCGTCGACGGTGGCATCGGGATGAGCCTCAATATACTTGGCGGTCTCGACGGCAACCAACGACTGACCCACCGAGACAAAGCGCGTGTCCATGGAGAACACGTAGTCGCGCCCCTTAGCTGCAATCTTGGAGGACTGATGTGAGCAGGTCGTGACTTCGGAATACGCGAGATGCAAAATGGTCGCGTCGGGCTGCTCAGCGTGAATGCGGTCGTACACGTGAGCAAAATCCGCAGGCGCGCAGCCACTGGTCTTGGGCATCACGCCAAACTCATTGCAGCGCGAATAAATCTCGAGCGGATCGATCGAGCCGTCCTCGACGGTCTCGTCACCAATCGTGACATGCATGGGCACGCGCACGATGCCGTAGCGCTCGCAGAGCTCCGGCGTCACATCCGACCCAGACTCAACCACGATTACGTACTTGCCCATTATTATCACGACCCATCTCAACATTGGCTTTTCAATACATGGCACGCGCCGCCGCACTGTTGCACAACGGCGTCCAAGCGCCAAAGAGACGCCGCCCCTTGCACACAACAAAGGACAGCGTCTCCCTGGAAAACTCCGTGCATCCTGAGATTCTACACGGTTTATTAAGGAGTGTTACTTATTCCGCAAACGGTCGCTATACGCGATAAACGGTAGCTGGCCGCGGTAACTGCGACACATTCCGCCCAGCAAGTCCAATCGTACTCCATGCACGGTTAATGCACGAGGCGGTAGAAATTCATCGATACCGCACCCTCGGCGTGCAGCTCCATCGCCGGAACCGCCGGCGAATAGGTCCGGCTCGTAAGTGCTGCCTCGCCGCCATTTGCAAAAATCTCGACCATCGTAGTGTCCGAAAGCACGCGTAGGTCGCGAAGCTCGCCGAGCTCAATCGACCTCTGGTCGCGCCCATAGCCTTCGTCACCCATATCGAGGGTAAGCATCCCGTCCGTATAACGCACAAAGACACCCTTGCGGATTTCGAGCTCGATCACCTGGGCGCCCTCACAGGAAACCACAAGATCAAACAGGCGGCCCGGCTCCTCAACGGTTTCACCGCCTGTCGCGCGAACGCAGTCTCCGCGCACCTTCTCAATCTCGTGCGCCGGCTGCTGACAGAGCTTACCATCGCGCATGTTCAGCTCTCTCGGCACTGTCAACGCGCACTGCCACCCGCGTGCCACCGTCGGGCTTTCTGCCGTCGCATCGGGGCAGCCCGACCATCCGATCATCAAACGCCGACCCGCAGCATCCTCAAAGGACTGCGGTGCGTAGAAATCAAAGCCGGCATCGACCATCGGGGGCATGCCCTGCCCGGCGATCTTAAAACTCGGCACCTCCCAATCGGCCTCGATGGAGAACCACACGCACTGGTGCGGATTGCGGTAACGCCAACCATCGGCGGGCACGCCCTGCGGACAGCAAACGAGAATTAGCTCGCCATCAAGCTCAAATAGATCAGGGCACTCCCACATAAAACCAAACTTCTCGCCCAGCTCAATGCGCGTCGCATAGCTCCAATCCCCTAGATCGCGCGAAGTATAGACAAGCACGCAGCCGCGGTCGTCTTTCGTACGAGCGCCCAGAACCATGTAGTAGATACCATCGTGTTCAAGGATTTTGGGGTCACGCACGTGCGTACCGATATCGTCGGGGTAATCGACCGGCCCAACAGCCATGCGCTTCTCGCCCAATTCGTCGGGGTTCTCGGCAACCATATGAATTTGGTTTTGCTCACGGCCCGTCAACACGTAGTCGTAATCATCGCGGTCAAAATGCTTGACGTTGCCGGTATAGAAGTAGTGAATCTTGCCGTCGTGTACAAAGGCAGAACCAGAATACGCTCCGCTCGCATCCAAATCGGAATCGGGGAACAGCACAGGGCCGCAATTCTCGTACGTCATAAAATCCTTTGTTGTCAGATGATTCCAAAGCACTGGACCGCCATGCGCAGCATCGAATGGATCGTATTGGTGATAGATGTGATACGTATCACCAATCTGAACCAAACCGTTGGGGTCGTTGAGCCAGCCAAGCTCAGGCTCCACATGGAACAGGAGCCTATCGGGGTCGGACGCGATGCGAGCCGCCGTCTCGTCCTGTCCAGCTCGCCACTGCTCATAGTCCGCGCGTGTCACCTTATTTTTTTGATTAAACATCGCCGTTGACTTTCTCGTCTATGGGGAAGGACGCTCGACTCACACGAGTCGAACGCCCTTCCTCAAATGGACTTATCCTCAGATTACGCTGAACGGCTCAACTAGAAGCTAACGTCGAAGCCAGCGCCAGCGCCCTCTTCATCGGTGGTCGGCACGCCCTTTGCCTTGTTGTAGGCAAAGATCAAGACGATCGGCACGATAAAGGCGATGAGATTGCCGGCCACATACCACACGAGCGTCTCGGGCGTAACGATGAGCAGGCCAAGCACACCGGTAAGACCCTGACCGATAGCGCGCACCTCAAAGAGCTTCACGAAGGCACCGCCGCAGCCTGCACCGATGCATGCGCAGATGAACGGAATGATCGAATAGCGCATGTTTGCAGCAAAGATAGCGGGCTCGGAGATTCCGACCAGCGTCGGGATAAAGGACGACATGCAGATGTTGCGCTCTTTGGAGTGCTTCTTGTGGATGAGATACATGCCGATGGCGCCGCCGCCCTGGGCGATGATGGAAACCGACCAGATGGCCTGGATGTAGTTGAAGCCAGTCGTGGCAACAAGGTTTGCCTCGATACCCTGGATGAACTGATGCGTACCGGTAACGACGAGCGGCTGCAGGAACGCGGCGAAGACAAAGGCACCAAAGACGCCCATCCTGTTGTACAGGATATCGATTACGCCGGCGAGGACGTCACCGATCAGGTTGCCGAGCGGGCCGAACACGGTGAACAGGGCAACGTTAGCAAGAATCAGGGTAACGGTCGGGACAAAGACAAACGAGACGACCTCGGGGATGTACTTCTGGGCAATCTTTTCGACCTTGGCCATAAACCAGGCAGTCAGGATTGCAGGGAATACGCCGCCCTGGAAAGCAACCATGGGAATGGATAGCGGACCGAAGTTCCAGTACTCAGCACCCGACGGATCCATAACGAACGCGTTACGGTTCATAAGGCTCGGGTGAACCATGACGATACCGACGAGGATGCCCAGGATCGGGTTACCGCCAAAACGCTTGACCGCGCTGTACATAACCAGGACAGGCAGGTAGTCGAACGTGGTGGCGATAATGGCAAAGAAGCTTGCGAGGTTCTTGAGGAACTCGCTGTGGTCGGCGAGGCTGCCCTCCATGCCAAAGAGGCCGTTGGCAACGATCAGCGACTTAAGGCCGATGATGATAGCGGCACCGACGAAGGCGGGAATGATGGGGATAAAGATGTCCGAGAACACCTTGAGGACAGAGAAGAACTTGCCTTTCTTGTCCGCCTCGGCGCCCTTGATCTCGGAAGCGCTGATCTCCTTAACGCCCGTCAGAGCCATAAACTCATCGTAAACCTTGTTGACGGTACCGGTACCGAAGATGATCATGAGCTGGCCGCTGTTGTACAGCACGCCCTTGACGCCATCGATGTTCTCGAGCTCGGCCTTGTTGTACTTGCTCGTATCCTTGAGCACCAGACGCAGACGGGTCACGCAATGCGTGGCGCCCTCGATGTTCTCCAGACCGCCGACGTTATCGACGACTTGCTGAGACACTACTTTGTAGTCCATGTTCCTCTCCATTCCTTTACGAAATCATAAGACGTTTTGATGCCATTACAGAGACGCGATCGTTGCATTTGCGCACTTAAGCGTACCGTCGGTGACCGTCAGCGCCACACCCTGGCCCCGCTTATTGCAGAATCGAGCGTTAAGCGCAACATCATCGACAAAGATGGTCGCGATATCGTCGTCAACGACCAGGCGCACATGATGAGTGCCCTCGCCCTTAAAGAACAACGGACGCTCGAGGCCCATGTTGTTGACCTGGAACCACGGATACTGGGGGGCCGCCGTAAACTCGAGCTTGCCCTCACGCAGGTTGGCGCGGAACTCATAGGCAAGACCGGACTCGGCGTCCTCGGCAAGCTTCACCGAGAAGCCGGCAGCGTCACCGGCGAGCTCGATGTCGGCATCGAGCATATAGGTGGAACCGGCATCCGCGGCGAGCACCTGCTCGACCTTGCCCGACTCGCAGGAGAGCTCAAAGGCCTCGACTGCCTTAGCCTCGCCAAAGGCGCCAAGCATGCTGTCAGGAAGCTTGGTGCCGAGCGTTCCGTCGGCACGCTGAACGATCTCGAGGGGCATAAAAGTGCCACCCCACAGGTAAGAGCTGGGGTCGCCGCCCTCGTCACGCGTAGGAACCCAACCAAAGAGAACGCGGCGCTCGCCGTCAAATGCGGTACGCGCGGCATAGTACGCGCGGCCATCGAAGGAATCGTCCGCAGGAGTGATCCAAGGACCGTTGATAGAGCGAGACATGCGGTAACGGGTCTTGTTGCCATCACTGTACTCGGAGAACACCAGATACCACCAGTCGCCCATCTTAAAGAGATCAGGCATCTCAAACATGGTGTACAGGCCCGGGTTCCACCAGTCGCCCTGGAACTCCCAGTTGGTCAGATCCTTGGAGGTGAACTTGACCAGGCGGCCGGTCATCAGACGCTTGTCCTCGCCCACACGCGTGCCGAGGATGAGCATGTACTCTTCGTTCTCCTCATCCCAAAGCACAAAGGGATCGCGCCAGTTGCGGTCATCGTAACCCTCCTGGGGCGGAAGCAGCGTCTCGGCGATGTTCTTCTCCCACTTGACGGCGTCGTCACTCGTTGCGTGAAGAAGAACCTGCTTCATCAAACGTGCGCGGACCTTATCGCGATTGCAACCAGTGTAGAGCGCATGGTACTTGTCGCCCACCTTAAACACCGTGCCGGCATAAACATACTGGTCGACTTCCTCGTCGCCGCCACGCTCAAGGCTCTCGCCAAAGTCTTTGTAATTGACGAAGTCCTTGGTTGTCGCGAGTGCCCAGCCAAACGGCTCTCCGAAAGGTCCGGGGTTTCGCGTGTCACGCTGATGATAGAGATAGAACGTGCCGTCCTCGCCGTACGGCATGATGTCGCCTACCCAAATTCCCTCAGGCTGGTAATACACCTTGTGCATCCGAGACTTCCTTTCCACGACATACTAACTCGGTACAATGGCAAGATATGTCAATCGTTTTCATATGTCAAACGTTTTCATATCAATACGTCTTTTCGCAGTTCCAGTCGTCGGCAAACGGTTGACATATGCCGGCGAACGGTCATCAGAGGCGTTTGAGGAATTCTTTTGGCACGGGATGAACTACGCGGTTTTGCCCTCAATGAGTTCAACGGGGAGCTTGGTATTCGATTCGGGCTTTTCACCGTTAACAAGAGCGATGATGGATTGCGCCGCGAGCTCTCCGATGCGATCGATATCTTGACGAACGGTTGTTAAGTCAGGCATAAACGTCATAGTGCGGCGGGCGCCATCCGCGCCCACGACCTTAATATCGTCCGGAGCGCTCAAGCCGCGCTGCTTCATCACGTTAAGACAGATAGCCGCCATCGTGTCGTCTCCCGCAAAGATGCCGTCAATATCGGGGTTCTCATCGAGGATCTTCGCAACGACCGCACTCTTTTCGTCATCGGACTTAACGAACTCGACCTCACGGACAAGCGCGGGCAAACCGGCCTGCTCCACAACATCGTGGTAGGCATCGGTACGCTTATTGGCAGGCATGCGCATGCGGCTATTGTTGCGCAGGCACAAGATGCGCGAACACCCGTCATCAATCAGGCGACGCGTGGCAAGTTCGCCGATGCCATAGCTGTCGCTCGCAATCTGAACAGAGGTCTCGCCAAGGTCGCAGTCGATACCAACCAGACTCAAGCCCATCTCGGCATACGCCTCGGCACCGATATTAAGCGAGTTGACGATGACGCCATCAACCATATTGCGTCGAAGCATGTCGATATAAGAGCGCTCAAGCTCGGGTCGATTGGCGCTATTGCACAGCAGCATCTTAAAACCGTTTTCGGCCAGGGTATGCTCAATGACTTGAACCACTTGGGCATGAAACGGACTGCTGACATAGGGGACGATCATACCGATAAGATTCAGGCGACCGTTGAGCATGGCACGAGCGATATCGTTGGGCGTATAGTTGATGCGCTTCATCGCGGCATGGACCTTATCGCGGGTCTCTTGGCTAATATAGCCACGATTATTAAGCACACGAGATACCGTAGTAGGCGAAACCCCCGCCACCGCCGCAACTTCCTTGATGCCAGGCTTAGCCGTATCCTTAGAACGAGCACTCTCGCGAGCCATAGCACCCTCCCCCATCAACATGTCATACGTTTACATACGAACAAAGCATACCCCAACAAGAGCGGGAAGACGGTAACAGTACAAGTAAGTAAACGACTCATCCAAATAATTAGGAGAGTTCCGCCTAAGGGGTGACTACACAGGACCCAGCCGGGGCTGTTTGGGCTATCTCCCAAAACATTCCACAGGACGCAAAGGGCTCCGCCGCGCGAAGCGCGCAGCGGAGCCCTTTGCATGTCCGAGGACGTTTTGGGAGATAGCCCAAACAGTCCCGGCGATCCTGCGGGAGTTAAATCCCTTTAGAACTTGTTGTGGAAGGTACGCGCAATGACCTCGTCCTGCTGCTCCTTGGTGAGCGTGTGAAAGTTCACGGCGTAGCCGGAAACGCGGATGGTCAGCTGCGGGTACTTCTCGGGGTGAGCCTGAGCGTCGAGCAGCGTCTCACGGTTGAAGACGTTGATGTTCAGGTGGTGGCCACCCTTCTCAGCGTAAGCGTCGAGCATGTGGACCAGGTTATCGGCCTGAGTCTCGGAAACTTCAGAAACCTTCATAATGTGTCTCCTTCGATTAATAGGCGCCGGCCGAAACCGGCGCGCTAATCAGTAATCGTTATTGTTAGTATAGCACTAACAATAGTTACTCGCCCAGCTGATCAAGGTCGATATCGCCAAAGAACACCTGGTCCTCCTTGCCGAGCGCACTCGGGATGATGGAGAAGGTGTTGGAGATGCCGTCCTGAGCATCGCGGAACGGGAGCTTGGAAACCGAAGACAGCGAAGCGATGGCGCCGTGGCTATCGCGCTTGTGCATGGGGTTAGCACCCGGGGCGAACGGCTGGCCAGCCTTGCGGCCGTCGGGCGTGGAGCCGGTCTTCTTACCGTACACGACGTTGGAGGTAATGGTCAGAACCGAGGTCGTGGGCACGGAGTTGCGGTAGGTGTCGTTCATGCGGATGTACTCCATGAACTGGTGCACAACGTCGTGAGCGATCTGGTCGACGCGGTCGTCGTCGTTACCGTACTTGGGGAACTCGCCCTCGGTCTCGAAGTCGACGATGATGCCGTTCTCATCACGGACGGGGTGAACCTTGGCGTACTTGATGGCGGACAGGGAGTCAGCCACGACGGAAAGGCCAGCGATGCCCGTAGCGAACCAGCGGTGCACGTGCTTGTCGTGCAGAGCCATCTGGATGCGCTCGTAGCAATACTTGTCGTGCATGTAGTGAATGATGTTCAGCGAGTTGACGTACACGCCAGCGAGCCACTTCATCATGTCGTTGTACTTGGCCACAACGTCGTCGTAATCGAGCGTATCGCCCTCGACGGCGCGGTACTTGGGGCCGACCTGCTTCTTGGAGACCTCGTCAACACCGCCGTTGAGTGCGTACAGCAGGCACTTGGCCAGGTTGGCGCGGGCGCCGAAGAACTGCATCTCCTTGCCAATGCGCATGGAGGACACGCAGCAGGCAATGCCGTAGTCGTCGCCGTGATAGACGCGCATGAGGTCGTCGTTCTCGTACTGGATCGAGGAGCTGGCGACAGAAGTCTTGGCGCAGAACTTCTTGAAGTTCTCGGGCAGACGGGTCGACCACAGAACGGTCATGTTGGGCTCGGGGCTGGTGCCCATGTTCTCGAGCGTGTGCAGGTAGCGGTAGCTCATCTTGGTAACGAGCGTACGGCCGTCAACACCCATGCCGCCGATGGACTCGGTGACCCACTGCGGATCGCCGGTGAACAGGGCCTGGTACTCGGGGGTACGGGCAAACTTGACCATGCGGAGCTTCATGATGAAGTGATCCACGAACTCCTGGATCTGCTCCTCGGTGAAGGTACCGTTGGCAAGGTCGCGCTCAGCGTAGATGTCGATGAACGTAGAGGTACGGCCGATGGACATGGCAGCGCCGTTCTGCTCCTTGACGGCAGCGAGGTAGGCGAAGTACATCCACTGGATGGCCTCCTGCGTGTTGGTAGCAGGGTTGGAAATATCGAAACCATAGGTCTCGGCCATCATCTTGAGCTCGCCGAGGGCGCGGATCTGCTCCTGCAGCTCCTCACGATCGCGGATGTTGTCGGCGGTCATGACCGTCGGGGTGGAAGCCTTCTGGGCCTCCTTGTCCTTGATCAGGTAGTCGACGCCGTACAGGGCAACACGACGGTAGTCGCCGATGATGCGGCCGCGGCCATAGCCATCGGGCAGACCGGTGATGATGTGAGCCGAGCGGCAAGCACGCATCTCGGGAGTGTAAACATCGAAGACGCCAGCGTTGTGGGTCTTACGCTCGAAGGTGTAGCGCTCGACAACGTTCTCGTCGACCTTATAGCCGTGCTGGCTGGCAGCCTGACAAGCGATGCGGATACCACCGTTGACGTGCAGCGCGCGCTTGAGCGGCTTGTCGGTCTGGAGACCGACGATGGTCTCCTTCTCGCGGTGGGCGTTATCGATGTAGCCAGCGGGGTGGCTCACGATACCCGTAACGGTCTTGGTGTCCATATCGAGGACACCGCCCTGCTCGCGCTCCTTAAGCAGCAGGTCGAGAACCTCGCCCCACAGCTCCTTGGTACGCTCGGTCGGGCCGGCGAGGAACGACTCGTCGCCCTCGTAGGGGGTGTAGTTCTTCTGGATGAAGTCTCGGACGTCAACCTCTCCCGTCCAAATGCCTTCCTTGAAGCCTTCCCATGCCTCCTGCATTGTGTAACCACGCTCCTAGTTACGTGTTATGCGGCGCTCTCTCACACCGCTGCTTATTGAATTCTTGAATGTTCGGCTTGCACTACCGGCTTCTTCCGTTCTTCACCACACGTCGGTGCAGGGAAAAACGTTTGTCCACCTTGGAACTACAACCCAAAACCCAAGATTTCACCCGTCTGAGAAGGATAACATAGCGACCCTCTCCATCTGGGCTGTTATATGTTTCTTTTTTTATATCATAAAGGCGTTTTTTACAAACCCGCAGGAAATGCGAGCGCGAACAACTACCGTTCACCGATTTGTATGTTATTTTTCCTTGCCTTTGTACGACGTTCGCTCTAGCTGTTATGCCAGCTTTAGCAGGGTAAAGTACCCCTGAGACCCTACAGAAACTGCAGGGCGGCCACGGGATCCCCCGTGGCCGCCCTGTGGCGTAGCTAGTTTTTAGCTTTGATTGCCGCTTGGCATTAGGCGGCTGCGGCGGCCTTGTCGGTCGTTGTCTTGCTATCGCCGTTGCCCTGGCCCTCAAAATGCTTGTAGCACCAGCTGGTGACCAGCGGGGTCAAAATAGCCGTCACGATTGCGCAGGCAGCAACCTGTGCCGTAGCCGTCGCGAGCACCGCACCGCCGTACAAGGCCTCGTTGACGCTTGCCATGGCAGCAGGCGTGGCCACATTGGCTCCGGCGCAGCTCGAAATGGCCGCACCTGCGACACCCGTACCGCCCGTGAGCTTATCGACCGCGATAACGGGAATTGCAAAGACCACCGAGCAGATCACGCCGAGCAGAATACCGGGGAGACCGCCATTAATGAGCTGGCCAAAGGTCATGGTCGAGCCCATGGCAAAGAAGACGAGCACGATGATGGCGGAAAGTGCCGGTGCCATCATCTTCTTAAAGCTCGGGAAGAGGTTACCCAGAATAATGCCGACGACGATCGGCAGGATGGCGCCCACGAGCGACCAGCCGATCGGAGCCTGGCCGGCAGCGCCAAGGACAATCATCGTGACCGGAGGGCCGACAACCAGCGTGGTGATGGCGACGGCGCCACGCTCGGCTTCGTTGCCCATGGTGCCCATCAGACCAGCGTACATAGCGTTGTTGGCGCCGGTGCAAGCCGCCAGCATCACCATGGCCGAGATGCCAAACAGGTTGTCGTTGAACACATAAAGGATGAGCAGCGACACGGCAACGACCACGATCTGCTTGACGGCGATGATGATGGCGCCGCGTGCAGCGGCGGCAGGAGCACTCTTAAACGAAATCGTCGTGCCGACGATGAGCAAAAAAGCGCCCACGAGCGGGCTTGCACCCTGCTGGGTCATGCCGAGCGTAAAGCTGCCGAGCGTTTTGAACAGGTCGGGGAATAGCGTGTTGAGCAGGCAGCCCAGCAAAAGCGGCACCAAAATATTGGCACCCGGGATGGAGGACATCTTAAAGAACGGCTCCTTTGCCGCCGGCGCCTCCACCGCAGTCGATTCACTCATATATATCTCCTTTGGATGCATGCGAATCGTAGCCGCACGCGCCTATGTCAGAAAGAAGGCGACAACCCCGAGTCGCCAGGGTCGCCGCCAAACGATCACCGCGGGGTATTACCCGTCCAGGACGATGCCGCCGTCGCAGTCACCGATCTCGCCGTTCACGAAGCTGGCAAGGTCGGAGGCAAAGAAGAGCACCATCTGCGCAGGCTCGCTTGCCTGGGCGGCGCGGCCCAGAGGAATACCGTTGATGATGCGCTGAGAGTTCTCGTCAGAGAGAATCGAGGTCATATCGGTCAACGTGAGCGACGGGCATACAGCGTTGCAGCGGACGCCGAACTTACCGCCTTCCTTGGCGACTGCCTTGGTTAGACCGTTGACGCCGGCCTTGGAGCTCGCGTAAGCCGCGGTGCCGAGCAGGCCGCCGCCGATCTTGCCAGCAACAGAGCTCACGTTGACGATAGTGCCGGCATGGGCCGCCTTAAAGTGCGGGTACACGGCATTCATCATGGTAAAGGTACCGTTGAGGTTGATGTCGATGGTGCGACGCCACTCGGTGTCATCGATCTCATCGAACTTCTTGGTGCTGATGACGCCAGCACAGTTGATCAGGATGTTGGTTTGCGGCAGGTCCGTAAAAATCTGCTCGACAGTCTCGCGTGCCTTGGGTGCATCGGCGACATCGAGCTGATAGAACTTGTTGCCCTCGCCAAGCTCGGCCACTGCGGCCTCGCCCTTAGCAGCGTTCCTTGCGATGAGCGCGACATGTCCGCCGCCCGCGACGATGCCCTTGGCGATCTCGAGGCCAATGCCCTGAGTGCCGCCCGTGACAATCGCGGTCTTGCCCGTGAAGTCAAATGCCATGACTCCATCCCCCTTTATATAAGGTGTCTCCTCGCGGGAAGTTGGAGCATCGCACGTGGCGATTATATGAGTCCCAGTCGTCATGGTGGTGACAACCCCTCGCCTAACCGCGGGCATAATAGTTCTTTGAAACGCTACAATTATTGAATTATTTTAATTCTTTATACGCTCTTTATATTGCCTAGCGGCCAAGTAGATTTTTGGGACATGCCTAGAAATCTACCGAATGGAATGCTTGGGCGGGGGTATCATCTTTCACCGAAAATAGTTTCTAGTGTTAGGGGTTTTCGGTGGAAGATACCGATTTCCATGAGCTTGGACGTCAGCTCTTTACCGAGTTTGGCAGCATGCACCAGCGCGTTTCGCGCTTTGCCGACCAGGCTCTGGGTGGCGAGATGGCCGTCATGCGCGCCCTCATGCGCGCCGGCGGCTCGCTCACGCCGAGCGAACTCGCCGATCGTGCCTGGGTCTCGAGCGCCCGTATCGCCAATATCCTGCGCGCCCTCGAGGCCAAGGGCTGGGTCGAGCGCGAGCACTCAAAGACCGACCGTCGTCGCGTACACGTCACAGTGACCGACAAGGGATTCCAGGTCATCGAAATCAAACGTCAGGAATTCGAGGACCGCACCGCAGCCTTCCTCGAGCAGCTCGGCGAAACAGATACCCAAGAGATGGTGCGCCTTCTAAGACGTGCCAACGAAATTATCGACCGCAATCAAGAAAGGAGAGATGCCGAGTGAGGATTCTCAAGCTCTTTAAAAAACATATCCTGGCACTGTTCGCAGCTATCGTACTTATCGTAATCAGCTGCAACGCCGATCTGGCGCTGCCTACCTATATGAGCGACATCGTCGACGTGGGTGTGCAGCAAGGCGGCATCGCCTCGCCCGTGCCCGACACCATTCGCGCCGAATCGCTCGACGACCTTGAGCTCTTTATGAGCGATAAGGACGCCAAGGCTGTGGAGGCCGTGTTTAGCAAGGCGGACAATAACGGCATTCGAACGTACAAGGGCGCCGAGGAGGAGCGCGCCGACGGCGGCAAGATTACCGACATCATGAGCCTGCCCGAGACTGTCGTCCTTTCGTTCAACCAGGGCATCGATGCCAACTCCATGGGCGACATGATGGGCACGTCCGGCGAGAAAGACAACAGCGGCGCCCGGGCCATGCCCACGCCCGAGCAGATGGCGGCGATGACGCCCGAGCAGCTCGCCGAGATGCAGCAGAAAGCCGCAGCGGCGCAGAACATGCAAAAGCAGATTGATGCCGACGGCGGTAAGATCACCATGAAGAGTCTGCGTCTAGGCGTTGAAGGCGGCCTAATCGACCAGGGCAAGCTCGTGGAGGGCGCCAACGATATGGCGGACAAAATGGGCTCCATGTCGGGTTCCATCGTGACCCAACGCGCCGTGAGCTATGTGCAGGACGAGTACAAGGCGCAGGGCATCGACCCCGCCGACGTGCAGAACGCCTACCTGGGCCGCATGGCGACCACGATGTTTGGTCTGTGCCTGATCTCGCTCGTCGCCACCATCCTGACCGGTGCCGTGGCTTCGCGCACCGCCTGCTCCATCGCCCGCGATCTGCGCCGCGAGACCTTCAACAAGGTTATGCGCTTCTCGCCGGCCGAGGTAGGCAAGTTTAGCCAAGCCTCGCTCATCACCCGCTGCACCAACGACATTCAGCAGATCCAGATGGCCGCAACCCTGTTTATCCGCATGTGCCTGATGGCCCCCGTCATGGGCATCGTCGCTGTCATGCGCGTCCTGGCCAACCACACCGGCCTGGAGTGGACCATCGCCGTGGCCATCATCGCGGTCTCGGCCGTCGTCGGCGTGCTCATGGGTCTCACCATGCCCAAGTTCAAAAAGATGCAAAGCTTTGTTGACCGCGTGAACCTTACCGCCCGCGAGCTGCTCGACGGCCTTATGCCCATCCGCTCGTTCAACCGCGAGGAGCATGAGCTCGAGCGCTTTGACAAGGCATCGCTCGACCTGATGACCACGCAGCTCTACACCAACCGCGCCATGAGCTTTATGATGCCGCTCATGATGCTGGTCATGAACTGCATCACCGTGCTCATCGTCTGGTTTGGCGCCCAGGGCGTGTCCGACGGCGTGATGCAGGTCGGCAACATGATGGCGTTTATCTCCTACACCATGCAGATCGTCATGGCGTTTATGATCCTCACCATGGTTTCGGTTATCCTGCCCCGCGCCGAGGTCGCAGCCGAGCGCGTGGAAGAGGTCATCACCTGCCCCACGAGCATCAACGACCCCGCCTCGCCCAAACTGCCCGCGGCCAGCGCGCCGCGCGGTGAGCTCACCTTCCGCGACGTCAGCTTCCAGTATCCCGACGCCCGCGCCGACGTCATCAGCGGCGTGAACTTCACCACGCATGCCGGTCAGATGCTCGGCATCATTGGCTCCACGGGCTCGGGCAAGTCCACGCTCGTGCAGTTGATTCCGCGCCTGTACGACGTCACGGGCGGCAGCATTTCGCTCGACGGCATCGACGTGCGCGATATGACCCTTTCCGAGCTGCGCCGCCGCATTGGTTATATCCCGCAGCAGGGACGCCTGTTCTCGGGCACCGTCGAGAGCAACCTTAAGTTTGCCGGCGACATGGTAAGCGATGATGACATGCACCAGGCAGCGCGCATTGCCCAGGCCGAGGACTTTATCGCCGAGCGTGAGGGCGGTTACGACTCCCCCATCAGCCAGGGCGGCTCCAATGTCTCGGGCGGCCAGCGTCAGCGCCTGGCCATCGCCCGCGCCTTGGCCAAGAAGCCCGAGGTCGTAGTTTTCGATGACTCGTTTAGCGCCCTCGACTACAAGACCGACGCGCGTCTGCGCGAAGAGCTGGCTAAAAACGTTACCGACGCCGCACTCGTGGTCGTGGCCCAGCGCATCGCGACCATCATGCACGCCGACCAGATCATCGTGCTCGACGACGGCCACGTAGTGGGCACCGGTACGCACGAGGAGCTGCTGCGCAGCTGCCCGGCGTACCTGGAGATCGCACAGTCGCAGCTTTCCGCCGAGGAGCTGGGGCTTACCCAAGAAGAAATTGCAGCCGTCACGGAAGGAGGCGAGCGCTAATGGCAGACGAGACCAAGACTCAGATTCCCAAGCCCACCCGCCAGCGTGGTCCCATGGGCCGCATGGGCGGCATGCGTCGCGGCGAAAAGGCCAAGGACTTTAAGGGCACCATGAGGCAGCTGCTCGGCTATATCGGCCAGCACAAGATTGCCGTGTTTGCCGCCGTCGCCTTTGCCGTGTGCTCGGTCATCTTTAATATTGTGGGACCCAAGGTGCTCGGTCAGGTTACGACCAAGCTGTTCGAGGGCCTGGTTGCCAAGGTCAACGGCACCGGCGATGTCGACTTTAACTGGATCGCCAAGACGCTCGGCTTTTTGCTCTGTCTGTATCTGGCGAGCTCTGTCTGCAGCCTGATCCAAGGCTGGCTCATGACCGGTGTCACGCAAAAGATCTGCTATCGCATGCGCAAGGAGATCGCCGCCAAGATCGCTGTCGTTCCAATGAGTTACTTCAACGGCCACAGCAAGGGCGACGTGCTCAGCCGCATCACCAACGATGTCGACACGCTGGGCCAGTCGCTCAACCAGAGCGTAACGCAGCTCATCACGTCGGTGACGCAGATTATCGGCGTGCTCGTCATGATGCTTTCGATCAGCCTGCCGCTCACTGGCGTCACCGTGCTCACGCTGCCGGCAGCCGCGATTATCCTGACCGTAATGATTCACTTCTCGCAGCCGTACTTCCGCGAGCAGCAGCAGGTTCTGGGCGCCGTCAACGGCATTATCGAGGAGGACTTTGCCGGCCAGAACGTCATTCAGGTGTTCGACCGCGCCGAGGCCTCGATCGAGGAGTTCGACCGTCAAAACGACCGCCTCTTTATTAGCGGCTGGCGCTCGCAGTTCCTGTCGGGCCTGATGATGCCGCTCATGAGCTTGGTGGGTAACATGGGCTA
>CABUVB010000020.1 GCA_902494815.1 uncultured Collinsella sp.
AGATAACCTCGATGACGACGGCGCCGCCCATGAGGTAACCGATCTTAAGACCGAGGGTGGTGACCGGGGTGATCAGCGCGTTGCGAAGAACGTTGATGCCGACGACGACCTTCTCGGGAACGCCGGCGCCGCGAGCCATACGGACATAGTCCTTATCGAGCTCCTCAACCATGGCCGTACGCACGATACGAGTCATCTGGCCCGTCAGCGGGAATGCCAGAGCGATAGCGGGCATGATCATACGTCCCAGATAGCCAGCCGGGTTGGTGGTGAAGTGAGGCAGAGCACCGGACGCCGGGAGCACCTTAAGGTAGGAAGAGAACAGCAGAATCAACAGAACGGCAAGCCAGAACGACGGGGTTGCCAAGCCGGCGATGGAGAAGACGCGGATCACTTGGTCCGGCCATTTATCGCGATACAGTGCCGCGATGACACCGAGCAAAAACGAGACGACCGCGCCGATGGCAAGACCGATGAAGGTCAGCTGCATCGTGACGGGCAGGGCCGTGGAGATGCGCTTGGCAACGGAGTTGCGAGCAGCACCATAGGTGCCCATGTCACCATGGATCAGATCGCCCATGTAGCGCACGTAGCGCACGGGCCAGGGGTCGTCCAGACCATACTTCTCATGGTACTCGGCAACCGCCTCGGGCGAGGCACCGTCACCCAACGCCGTATAGGCGGGGTCGGTCTTGGAGAACGACATAAGGAAGAACACCAGGACGGTGACGCCCAATGCCATGATCGGCAGCGCCACGAGACGCCTTCCAATCAAACGTAGAAAGTTGTTCACGTTCTCTCCCCTTTCTTTTGTCGGTAGGACCAACTGGTATATGAGTATGGATACTCATTACAAGACCCGAGCGACATCGAGGCCGCCCGGGTCTTTGTTTCAACTATGAGGACGTTGCCTTACGACCGACGCCCCACATATGACTCAAGCGAGTCTTAGGCCTTGACGGTCGCGACGCCCCTGAAGGACATGCTCGTCGTGCCGATGCCCTTGAAGCCATCGAGGGCCTCGCCGTTGGGCGCGGTGGACGGATCGTCCCAGGAAGCGGAGACGGTCTTGACGTGGACAACGGGGTACAGAACAGCGTTGTCGGCGATGATGTCGAAGCACTCGTTCCACTTCTTCTGCTGCTCGTCGCCCTCGGCGGCAAGAGCCTCGTCCATGAGACCGTGGAGCTTCTCCCACTCAGCGGACTCCTTCCACGGGCAACGGGTCTGCATCCAGACGTTGTCACCGTACCACCAGTTGAGCAGCAGGTCGGGGTCGGCGCCGAAGCAGGACGGATCGCCAGGGGCAAGGAGGATATCGTAGGCCTCGCCGCCGTCGATGGCAGCGTAGGTGGCCGGCGAGGTATCGGTCTGGATGGTCACATCGAAGCCGAGAGCGTCGAGGTCGTTCTTGACCTGGGCGGCCATGCCCTTAATCTGCTCGTTGTCGGTGGTGCGCAGGGTGATGGCACCCGGGGTGATGCCAGACTCCTCGATGAGCTTCTTAGCCTTCTTGGTGTCGGTCTTGTACACCGTGGAAGCCTCATGATAGTTGGTGAAGCTCTTGGGCAGGTAGCAGCTGGCGGCGGTGGCAAGGCCGGCGAAGGTGTTGGTGATCATCTTCTCGGTGTCGAGCGCGTACATGACGGCCTGACGGACCTTGACGTTGTTCCAAGGCTCCTTGGCGACGTTGAACATGATGAAGCGGGTGCCGAAACCCTGAACGTTATCGATCTTGCAGCCAGCGCTCTCGAGCTGGTCGACGGCGTCAGCGGTGACGAGCTCCATAACGAGCGTGGAGCCCTCCTGCTGAGCGGTAACGCGAGCGGTGGGGTCGGTCAGGATGCTGTACTGGATCTTCTTATCCTCGGCAGCATACTCACCGTTGTACTCGGGGTTGGGAACCAGGGTGATCTCGGTATCGGAGATAGAGTCGTACATCCAGGGGCCGGAGCCGATCGGCTGCTTGGCGCGATCCTCCTCGGTCTGGGTGGCCGGGGTAACGCGGACGATGGCCAGACGATCCTTGAGCAGGGAGAAGTTGGGGACCTTGGTCTTGACCGTTACCGTGCTGGCGTCCTTGGCCTCGATGGACTCGAAGGGCTGGAAGAACGGAGCATAGGTAGCAGAAGCGGCGCAAGCGGTGTAGGAGGCAACGACGTCGTCAGCGGTGACCTCGGTGCCATCGGAGAACTTGGCGCCCTTGCGGATGGTGACCTCGAAGGTAGTGTCGTCCACGGACTTGGGATCGTCGGTGGCGAGCTCGTTGAAGGTGCTGTAGTCGTGGTAATCGATGCCGTAGAGGCCCTCGATGACGTGCCAGTTAGCACCCAGGCCCACAGCGGAGCCGGTGCTGGCGGGGTCGAAGCTGGACGGAGCGTAAGCGGAACCAGCAGTGATCACGCCGCCGCCACGGTTGGCGGAATCGGTGGAGCCGGAAGCGGAACCCTCGTCGCTAGAGCTGCCACCGCAGCCAGTGAGACCAAGGCCGGCGACAGCAGCGACGCTGCCGGTGAGGCCGAGGAACGAACGCCTGGACATACCCTTGTTGATGATGGCCATGTCTTCTCCTATCAATAGAGAATCTTACCCGGGAGCATCTAGACTTGCCCCCGCGCAACTTGCGGACGATATATACCTTACCTACCGACGAACCCAACTGAGGTGCCGCGCTCGGTGACCGATACATACATACGCTTGAACGGTATTTACTACCGTTCACCGAATTCATTGACAAACGATTCGCCAGACAGTATGTATCGACGAGGTGAGATATCAGTCTTCGTCAACCCGCAGGATAGCAGGGTTATTCACCATGGCTAGTCAAACGTTTTAGCGTTAATAAAACCCGAAATCAGTAGGTAATCGCCGCGAAATAAATGATTGAAAATCGGCAAATCATGTATACCAGTTGTTTAGAAGCGCGTTTAGTTTTCGGAACGGCTGGCCGATGCCTGGGCGCGCTCGGCATTCCATGCGACAAGTGCCTCGTGGACCGCTTTGGCGACATCGGCCGGAACGCCTCGAACTTCCGCAATCTCCTGCTCGCTTGCCGCGCGCAAGCGCTTCATCGAGCCAAAATGGCGCATGATGGCACGTTTTCTAGTGGGTCCCACGCCCGGAACGTCGTCAAGCACCGAAACCGTCATAGCCTTATCGCGCAACTCGCGGTGGAACGTAATCGCAAATCGGTGGGATTCATCGCGAACCTGCTTGATCAGGTAAAGCGAAGCGGAGCCGGTCGGCAGCACGACGGGAGTCTCGTCCCACGGCACGAAAACTTCCTCATCGGCCTTTGCCAAGCCACAAACCGGTATATCGAGGCCGAGTGCCTCAAGTTGCTTAATTGCAGCGGTCAATTGCGGCTTGCCGCCATCGACAACGAGCAAATCGGGGCGCGAGCCAAAGCGCTCGTCCGCCATGCGCTCGGGAGCATAGCGACGCCCCAGAACCTCGGACATCGATACGAAGTCGTTCGCCTCGTCCAATTCGGCCTGAATTTTAAAGCGACGATACTGGCCCTTGTCGGCACGGCCGTTGGTAAACACCACCATCGAAGCGACGGTAAAGGTGCCGTGCAGCGTCGAGATATCGAAGCACTCGATGCGTAACGGCGGCGCAGGCAGCGCCAGCGCACTTTCGAGCTCCAGGAGCGCCTGATTGGTGCGATCGTCAGCATACCCCGTGCGCATCATGTAGCGCATGAGGGCATGGCGCGCATTTTTGGAAGCCATATCGAGCAGGCGGTGCTTTTCGCCGCGCTGCGGCCTATGGAGATGGCAAGAGCGTTCGCGCTTGGCCGCAAGCCACTCCCCCAACGCTTCGGCATCCTCAAGCTCGACAGAGAGATTGATCTCGGCTGGAATATCAGCCGTCTCGTCGTAATAGCGCTTAAGAAAGCCCGATTGAAGCTCTTCCTCGTCGACATCCAGGCCTTTATCGAGGATGAACTCACAAGTTCGAACCGTTCGGCCCTCGCGAACGACAAAGACACAGGCGGCAGAGATAGTCTCTTCGCGATAGAAGCCGATGACGTCGATATCGACGCTTGATGGAAAAACGACCTGTTGGCGATCGTCCAAGCCCCTAATGACTTCCAGACGACGCTTGACGCGCGCCGCACGCTCAAAATCGAGTGTCTCGGCTGCCTCCGTCATCTCGGACGTAAGCTCGTCGACGACATCCTTGCGATGGCCCGACAAGAAACGCTCGACACGCTTGACGTTCTTGGCATAGTCGGCAGGGGAAATTGCGCCGACACATGCGCCCGGCCCGCGCCCGACATGGTAGTCAAAGCAGGGACGCCCGTTTTGCGCGCAAATCATATTGACGATGTCTTCTTCGCCCTTATGAGATTCGACGATGCGGCGGCAGCGGCGCCATTCCGCACAGGATGCCGAGCAAATAGGAATAACCTTGCGTAGCGTATCGATGGTCTCACGCGCCGCACGGCTATCGGTATAGGGGCCAAAATAGCGCGTTCCCGGTTTATGACGCTCTCGCGTGTATTTAATAGCCGGAAACAAGTCGCTCTTGGTAATGGCGATAAAGGGATAGCTTTTATCGTCTTTGAGATCGACGTTAAAGTACGGATGGTACTGGCCAATCAGATTGCGCTCGAGCACCAATGCCTCGTGCTCGGTCTCCACCACGATATAGTCAAAGCTCGCCACCAGCTGCATCATGAGCGGGATCTTTTGACGCTCGTCCTGCAGCGTCACGTATTGACGCATACGGGCACGCAAGTTTTTTGCCTTGCCCACATAGATGACATCGCCCTTGGCATCTTTCCAAAGGTAGCAGCCGGGTTGCGTGGGAACGCGCGAAACCTGCTCGGCAAGTGTTGGAATGTTGTCGTGACCTGCCACGCGCACCTACTTGCGACGAAGCAGCGCCGAGACCTCGGGCATCTTAAAGACGAAGGCAAGGCCAAAAGTCACAGCGAGCGAGACGACGCCTGCAACACAAACGTAGCCCAGGGTAATGAGGATCGAGCTGCCAAGCATTCCGACAAAGTGCTCAAGTGCCCACATGACGCCGGCGCCCGCGGCGGCGCCCAGGCCACCGAACAGTAGGCCGAAGAAACCGCCATGCAGGATAGACTTGACCTGAAGGCCATGCAGACGACGGCGCAGCCACCACAGTGAGCATCCGACCAAGACTACGTAGTCAACGACGTACGAAAGCGCAATTGCCGGCATACCGTAGCCCAGCACCACGCCAAACAGCAGCACCGAACCGGCCTGACCGATAGCGGAGTACAGGCAATAGCGGCTATAAGGTTTCATATCGAGCAGGGCCGAGAAGCTCTTCTGCATCAGCACGACCACGCCGTAGAGCGGCAGGGAAAGTGCCAGATAGATAAGGAACTCCGACACCAGCGCCACACCGGATTCATCGAACTTGCCGGCACAGTAGATCATGTTGAGCGGACGGGCGAAGACGATCAGGTACATCGCAAACGGAATCAGGAAGAAGAGCATCTGGGCGACACCGCGCGAAATGCCCGTGCGGACGCTGTCGTAATCCTTCTCCTGCGCATCGTGAGAGAGTTCGGTATAAAGTGCCGTCGAAAGCGAGGCGGCGATCAGCGCATAGGGCAATGTGTACCACAGGCGCGCATATGCGATAACGGAAGGGCCGGTCTCGGGCTGGACCACCAGCGCGGCAGCGTTGGTGATAGAAGTCGAGACAAACATGCACACCGTGGCGAGCAGCGTCGGGATACCGAGCGCAATCGTCTGGCGCAGCGCGGGGTCCTTAAAGTCGATATGGATATGGGGATGCACGCCGTGCTTGCCAAGCGCGGGAATCTGACATGCCATCTGAACAAAGACACCGAGGGTCGTACCGGCCGCAATCAAGATGATGCCGGCACGTTCGCCAAACTGTGCGGACACGGGCGCAAAACCCATAAAGCTCGCAATGACGATCACATTGTTGAGGACCGGGGCAAACGTCGACCAGAAGTAGTCGCGGTGTGCGTTGAGAACGCCCGAGAACACCGAGCCCAAACCATAAAAGAGAATCTGGATGGCAAAGAAACGGAACATGAACGCAGCGGTATCCATGCTGCCGCCGTCACCCGAAAGGAACGATTGCGTCCAGATAAAGCCCGGGGCGAACACGGTCCCCAGCAACGAAATGCCACCCAGCACCAAAAGCAGAATGCCAAGCAGGTTGCCCACGTACTCGTTCGAGGCCTCGCGACCCTGCTCACGCCTCACGCCCATGTACACGGGCAAAAACGCCGTCACGAGCATGCCACCCATCACGAGTTCGTAGAGCATATTGGGCAGGTTGTTGGCGACCTGATAGGAGGACGAGAGTAGCGACATGCCGATAGCGGCCGCCATGGCCCACGTGCGGATAAAACCGGTGACGCGAGACACGATAGTCAGAATGGTCATAAGCCCGGCGGAACGACCAACCGTGGAGTAGTCCGACGAGCCCATGTCGTCAGTGTCATCTCGCGACGAAGAAGCTTCGGATGAGGGTGTCTGAGGCGCAGATTCTTTTGCAAAATGAGCTCCGCACTTCAATTCTTCCTGCGGCATCGCTCAGTCCTCTCTCGTAATCGCGGCAACCGTCGCCCCGCAAAATGCAATTAAATCATCGGGTGCAAGCTCGAGCTGATAACCACGCTTGCCTCCCGAAATAAAAATGGTATCCCAAAGGACGCATGTCTCGTCAATGAGCGTCCGGTAGCGTTTTTTCATACCGACCGGGCTGCAGCCGCCGCGAACGTAGCCAGTCGCCGCAAGCAAATCCTTCACATGCATCATGGCCAAGGACTTCTCCCCCGCGGCACGCGCGGCGGACTTTAGATCGAGCTCGTCGGCAACAGGGATACAGCACACGACATAGTCGTTGGACGGCGTCACGCAGACCAAAGTCTTAAATCCTTGACCGGGCTCCTCGCCAAGCTGCTCCGAAATCGCGACCCCCAGGCCCACCGACTCATCACCATCGTCTTCGTACGTATGTAGAACATAGGAAATGCCGGCACTTTCCAGCTCGCGCATCGCATTGGTTTTTGGCGTCTTTACAGCCTTTGCCATGACATATCCTTTCTCTCGCATTCGGACGCAAGGATTAAGTATATGTCCAATTCGGCTGCATACGTCACTTCGGCACAGCAAGCGCCATCGAATCACAAGGAGTCGATGGCGCCCATAAACTGAATCGCCTATTTATTGAGCATCAAGTTGAGCCTGACGCTCCCGGTCACGCCTGAGCAACGGCGCCAAAAACTTGCCCGTATAACTCTGCGGACAGTCCGCAACCTGCTCCGGTGTGCCCGAAACCACGACGGTTCCGCCGCCGTTACCGCCCTCGGGACCCATATCGATCAGGCGGTCGGCAACCTTGATGACATCAAGGTTGTGCTCAATCACCAGCACCGTGTTGCCCGCATCGACCAAGCGCTGCAGCACATCGAGCAGCTGGCGAACGTCCTCAAAATGAAGACCGGTCGTCGGCTCGTCCAAAATATAGAACGTCTTGCCCGTCTGGCGTCGATGAAGCTCCTTGGCGAGCTTCACACGCTGCGCCTCGCCGCCCGAGAGCGTCGTGGCGGGCTGGCCCAGGCTCACGTAGCCTAAGCCTACATCGTACAGCGTCTGGAGCTTGCGCTTAATCTGCGGGATATTCCCAAAGAAGGCCAGCGCCTCGGTGACGCTCATGTCGAGCACGTCCGAGATGGTCTTGCCACGGTAGGTGACCTCGAGTGTCTCGCGGTTGTAGCGTTTACCGCCGCAAACTTCGCAGGGAACGTAGATATCGGGAAGGAAGTGCATCTCGATCTTGATCTGCCCGTCGCCCTTGCACGCCTCGCAGCGCCCGCCACTCACATTAAAGGAGAAACGACCCGGCGAGTAGCCGCGCGCCTTCGACTCCGGCGTACTCGCAAACAGCGCGCGAAGATCATCCCACAGGCCGATATAGGTAGCAGGGTTGGAACGCGGCGTGCGGCCAATCGGCGACTGGTCGATATCGATAACCTTATCGATACACTCGATGCCCTCGATTTTTTTATACGGACCCACAGGGCGCGTCGAACGGTGAATAGCATTCGTAAGGGCAGGCGCAATGGTGTCGGTAACCAGGGAGCTCTTGCCCGATCCCGACACGCCGGTAACAACCGTAAGCGTACCAAACTCGATCTTGGCGGTAACGTTTTTGAGGTTGTTGGCTCGAGCGCCCGTAATTTTAAGGCAGCCGCGACCGGGCTTGCGCCGTTCATCAGGCACCCGAATCATTCGTTTGCCGGTCAGATAAGCGCCCGTCATCGACTCAGGACACGCCATGATATCAGCAGGCGTTCCCGCCGCGACTACGTGTCCGCCGTTGACACCGGCGCCGGGCCCCATGTCGATCACGTAGTCGGCGGCACGGATTGTATCCTCGTCGTGTTCGACAACGATAACGGTATTGCCGATATCGCGCAGGCGCTCGAGCGTCTTGATCAGGCGCTCGTTGTCACGCTGATGAAGACCGATCGAGGGCTCGTCCAGAATATAGAGCACGCCCATGAGACCCGCGCCGATCTGCGTTGCCAAGCGAATACGCTGTGCCTCGCCACCGGAAAGCGTCGCCGAGGCGCGATCGAGTGTCAGATAGTCGAGTCCAACATCGACCAGAAAACGCAGGCGCTCCAGAATTTCCTTGACGATACGGCCGCCGATAAACTGTTGGCGCTCGGTGAGTTCCAGGCCCTCAAAAAACTCGAGCGATTCACGGCACGACAGGCAACAAACTTCGTAAATGGACTTGCCGCCCACGGTGACGGCGAGCATCTCAGGGCGCAAACGAGCGCCGTGGCAGGTCGAGCACGGCTCCTCGCGAATGTACTTCTCCAGGCGCGCCTTGGTGTTCTCGTTCGTCGTCTCGGTATAGCGTTCGTACAGGATGTTGCGAACGCCCGAAAACTTGGTATCCCACTGGCTGCGACGTCCGTCGAGCTTTTGGTAGTCGACCGAGATCTTCGTATCGCCCAGGCCATCCAAGAATGCACGACGCACGCGAGGGGGCAAGTCCTCCCACGGCGTATCGGCGCTCACCTTAAAGTGTTTGCAGACCGCAGCAAAAATCTGCGGATAGTAGTTCGAATTGCCAAACAGGCTACCAAAGACTCCGTCGGCAATGGACTTCGAGGGGTCCTCGATCAGCGCCTCGGCATCAACGGTTTTCTTAAAGCCCAGGCCGTCGCACTCAGGACATGCGCCATAGGGAGCGTTAAACGAAAAATCACGCGGCTGAAGATCGTCAATGGAGTGTCCATGCTCCGGGCACGCCAAGGCCAACGAATACTCCAGAAGCTCGCCCTCGGTCCCCTCGGGAGCATCACGATCGGGCAGCATGTACACGTTTACATTGCCGTGAGCCAGCGCGGTCGCCTGCTCAACAGACTCGGCGATACGGCCAAGAGAGTTCTCACGGATCACGATGCGATCGACCACGACCTCGATATCGTGCTTGAATTTCTTATCCAGATCGATCGGATCGTCGAGCGAGCGCACTTCACCGTCGACACGCACGCGGCTAAAGCCCTCGGCGCGAAGGTCCTCAAACAGTTTGGTGTACTCGCCTTTTCGCCCGCGCACCACCGGTGCCAGCACAAACGCGCGGCGGCCCTCCCCCGCCGCCAAGACCTTGTCGGCAACCTGGTCGGTCGTCTGGCGCTCAATGACGCGACCGCATTCGGGACAGTGCGGGGTGCCCACACGGGCGAACAGCAGGCGCAGATAGTCATAAATCTCGGTTACGGTGCCAACCGTCGAGCGAGGGTTTTTAGACGTCGTCTTTTGGTCGATCGACACCGCCGGCGAAAGGCCGTCGATTGAATCCAAGTCGGGTTTGTCCATCTGGCCCAAGAACTGGCGCGCATAGCTCGAAAGGCTCTCGACGTATCTGCGCTGGCCCTCGGCATAGATGGTGTCAAATGCCAGCGAACTCTTGCCCGAGCCAGAAAGACCGGTAATGACCACGAGTTGGTCACGCGGAATGGAAACATCGATATCACGGAGGTTGTGCTCGCGAGCGCCGCGAATAACGATAGAAGAATCAGACATGGAAGCTCCTTGCCTCCTATTGCATCGAATCATACTGTCGATGAGTTTAGCGCACTCGACGCGCACAGATGTTCGTAATACAAGATTCGCAGACCTTTAGCTTTGCGTATCGGGTGCTTTGTTTCTCGAAATGCCGTGGAAAGGTTACTGTAATCTAATACTGAACTTAATTAATTTAATTTGCTGTAACAGAGGAACGTCCATGACCGAAGATATCCCCCTTGAAATCACTTCGAGCGACATGGCCAATCTGCCCATATTCATCGCCGTCCTTATCGTGGCCACCGTCGTCGTGCGCGTGTATTTTTCAATCAAACACAATGAAAAGCCGCCCATTGCCCGCGTCTTTTGGTGCGCGACGCTCCTCATCCCGCTCGGCATGGTAGCTGCATGGATTACGAATCAATTGCTCGTAAATGAGGACAGTTCCCTATGGGTCCTTTCTTATTCGGCGCTCGGTGCTGCCGCCGTCATACTTCTTGTCGAGCCCTTGGTTTCGGGACTTATCGACCAAACCGATCTTGCGACGGGAACGGTTGCCTGTATTTGCCGTGACATCCTTGTCATCGCCGCTGTTTCAGCGCTCTCGTTCGTTTCACTCGAAATTGCCTGCAACGAAACGTTCTATCACATTCCCGCCAACTCATTCGGGTTTTCCGTCGGGCTGCTCGCGACGGTTCTGCTCTCCCTTTATTTGCTGGGACAGCGTCATGGAGGCGTCATGGCCCTCGTGCCCGTCGCCTGTTGCATCCTTGGCATTGCCGAGCACTTCGTCATAACGTTTAAAGGCGAGGCCATCCTGCCAAGCGATATCTTGGCCCTTGGCACCGCAATGGAAGTGAGCGAGGGATACGAGTTTACCTTTACCGCCGGAATCGTAACCTCTCTAGCCCTGCTGGAGATTTCCCTAGGGCTTCTTTCGCTTATCCGACCGAGAAAGCTCCGTACGCCCACCCATGTCTTCCCCGCAATCGCCGCTAACCTCTGCGCTTTTCTGCTAGTGACCGTTATGGGGCTCTCGGGCTTTTCCAGCATCGACTTGGAGCAGGCGCTGAATTTTGGATTTGACCGTTGGCAGCCCATCACCACGTATGCGTCTCAGGGTTTTATCACTTCGTTCACCGAAATGGTCAACGAGTTGCCCATTGAGAAGCCCGAAGACTATACGCCCGATGAGGCGCAGAGCATCGAGCAGGAGCTCGCCGCCACCTACGACAGCACGTATGGCTCGAGCGAGCAGCGCGCGGCGGCCGTTGCCCAGTTCAATGAAATCAAGCCGACGATTGTTGCCGTCATGAATGAGAGTTTTAGCGACCTTTCGTGCTTTGAGCAGCTCCAGGCGGCCGGGTACACCGGCCCCGCATTCTACAACTCGCTTCCCGACACACTTGTTCGCGGCACCATGCTCGCTTCGGTCGCCGGTGGCGGAACGGCGAACTCCGAATTCGAATTTTTGACCGGAGCGACAACGGCCTTTGTCGGATTAGGCAAAATCCCCTATCAGCTATATCAGATGAATGGCGTCAACAGCCTGGCAAAGGACCTTAAGGAGCTTGGGTATACCGCTACCGCTATGCATCCGCAAAACCCCGTCAACTACCATCGAGATAAAATCTATCAGCAGCTGGGCTTTGGAGACTTTCTTTCAATCGGCGATTTCGAAGGTGCGCCCTGTTACCATGCCGGCGTATGCGACTACGCCACCTACGACAAGATACTCGACCTGCTTAGAACCGACGAAGCCCCGCAGTTCATCTTTGACGTCACGATGCAAAATCACGGCGGCTACGACTATGGCACCGTTCCCGCCGAGGAGCTGACAAACTATTGGGTCGAGGGAGCCAGCGAGGGCGCCAATAGCGCGCTCAACACCTATCTCACCTGCATCAACGCATCCGACCGGGACCTCGAGTACTTTATCAACGAGCTCCGCAATATCGGCAGACCGGTTGTCCTTGTCTTTTTTGGCGACCATCAGCCGAGCGCCGCAACGACTCTCAACGACGAGCTGTACCCTCAGGAAGATACGGCAAGCCACGCTTTCCGTATCTATCAGTCGACATATTTTGTCTGGGCTAACTATGAAATCGCCGGCAATACCGAGCTCAACGTCTACGACACCGTCGGGGCAAACGAAGTTGCAGCCATTACCCTTAATAAGATCGGCGCCCCGCTCACCGACTATCAAAAGGCCCTGCTTGCAACAAGGTCAGATGTGCCCACCATCAATGTCGCCGGCTACCTTGGTGCCGACGGGCTGCGCTACGACTTGGAATCTGAAGACAGCCCATACGCCTCGACGATCGACAAGCTGCAGCGCATGCAATACCTCGAGTTCGCCAGCAAAGTTCAGTAAGCCCGTCCATTCGCTTGGACCCATCGTATTGCAAGCACGCTCGGCCCAAATGCATCGTAAATGACTCCCGCTCGCAAACGAGGGTACAATGACGCTCGTGTCACATCACGGGGCCCCGGCCCCAACATATACAAAGGAGTCATACATGGGTTGCGAGCATGCACAGGCCGCCGGCGGACAAACGTCGCCGTCGCAATTTGAGGAGAATACGCTGTCCGAGGTCAAACGCGTCATCGCCGTGCTTTCCGGCAAGGGCGGTGTCGGCAAGTCGTTTGTCACCGGTGCCATCGCCACCGAGCTTGCCCGTCACGGCCACAAGGTCGGCGTCCTCGATGCCGACATCACCGGTCCCTCTATCCCCAAGATGTTCGGTATGAGCGGACGCCACGTCCATGCCCTTGGCAACCTCATGCTGCCTGAAATCTCCGAGCACGGCGTCAAGGTCATGAGCTCCAACCTTCTGCTCCAAAACGAGACCGACCCCGTCCTTTGGCGCGGTCCGGTCATCGCAGGCGCCATTAGGCAGTTCTGGAGCGAGACCTCATGGGGCCCCATCGACTACCTGCTGGTCGACATGCCTCCGGGAACAGGCGACGTCGCTCTCACCGTCTTCCAGTCACTGCCCGTCGACGGCATCGTCATCGTCACGAGCCCGCAGGATCTGGTCTCGATGATCGTCGCCAAGGCGGTCAACATGGCCGAGAAGATGAACGTCCCCATTCTGGGCATTGTCGAGAACATGAGCTATATTGAGTGCCCCGACTGCGGCAAGAAGATCGAGGTCTTTGGCAAGAGCAAGCTCCCCGAGGTCGCAGAACGCTATAACCTCGACATCTTGGGCACGCTTCCCATCAATCCGTCACTCGCCGAGGCCTGCGATAAGGGCGAGGTCGAGACCGCGCTGCCCGATGGCATGTTGCCTAAGGCAGTCTCTGCCGTCGAGGCCATTACCCCGCACGAGACCGACGAGGCCTAAGTGAACACGAGCGCCTTCTATGACGTCCTGGTAATCGGCGGCGGGGCTTCAGGCCTCGCCGCCGCCATTACGGCCGCACGTGCTGGCAAAAGCGTCTGCATCGTTGAGTGCGATGTCGCCTGCGGCCTTAAGCTCCTTGCGACCGGCAACGGCCGCTGCAACCTCTCCAACGAATCGATTGATCTACAGCGGTATAACCACCCCGCATTCGTTGAATCCGTTATGGGCCCCCGGCCCGAACAAGAGCTTATGGGTTTCTTCTCCTCGCTGGGCATCATGACAACCTCCGAGGAAGGCCGGCTGTACCCGCGCTCCCTTCGCGCCGAATCGGTGCGCGACGCGCTTCTCAACGTTTGCGACCGCCTAGGTATCACCTTAATCTGCGGAGCCAACGTTGCCTCGGCGCACAAAGCTTCCGAAGGCTGGACACTCCAAATAGACCGTCCAGCGCGGGCACTCAAGGCAAAGAAGCACGACGACCGAAAATCGGAGCTCCGCTCGCTTCGGAAAGCGCTCGCCAATGTCCCTCGCAAGAACGAGGCCCTGCAGGCACATGCCGTAATTATCGCCACGGGCGGCAACCCCACCGGTATCGCCGATACGTTTGGCCTCCCCCTCACCTCGCTGCGCCCCATCCTCTGCCCCGTATCGGCAACGGTCGTTGGCGATCGGGCGGCACTCAAGACGTTGGATGGTCTGCGCGTCCGCGCCCGCTTGACGCTCACCCGTAACCATAGTGAGCTCTGGCACGAAGACGGTGAAGTACTGTTTCGAGCCTTCGGCATCTCGGGCGTCGCTGTCTTCAACCTCTCCCGTCGTATCCAGCGCGGTGATACGATCCTGCTCGACGTTTTCCCCGACCTCTCCAAAGACGAGCTGCTCGATATGCTCAACCGGCGCGTTGAGCTGCTCGGCGGCTTTTCGCCCCGCGATCCCCGTTGGCTCGACGGCATGCTCGCCCCGCAACTCTCCCGCGTCGTCTGCACGGCGTTCGAGCAGTGCCATCCAGGCTCCAACGATGTCATCCACCTGGTCTCGATCCTCAAGCACTTTAAGTTGCTCGTCGAGGGAACAGCCGAGGAGCGCTCGGCGCAGGTCACGCGTGGTGGCGTATCTGTCGAGAGTATCTCAACACCCAGTCTACGCGCGCGCAGCGTTGTCGACGCCCCGCTTTACGTCTGTGGCGAAGCGCTCGACATCGACGCCGATTGCGGAGGCTTTAACCTTGCGTGGGCATGGCTCTCGGGCATTCGCGCTGCAAGCAGCCTGTAGCCGCGCAGTCTATAATCAAAAACGCATTCGGGCCGTCTGGGATACCGGACGGCCTCTTTCTTGCCTCTAAGGAGACCTCGATGATCGAAATCACCCAAGTCAACGCTTCGCTCGATGAAGCCGGCGATGAAAATGCCTGCCTCATTGTTGGCAAGCGAGTCGCCAAGCGCGTCCTACGTTGCAAGGACTCCGAGATCAAGTCCATCGAGCTCCACCGCAAGTCAATCGACGCTCGCAAAAAACGAGACGTCCATTTTATCCTGAGCTTTCGTGTTGAGCTGACCAGTCCCCACCTCGAGCGAGAAGCGGTCGACAGCGTTTCCGAACGTGACCGCTCGCGCGTACGCGCGATAGAAGACGATGAGCCTTCATTCCCCTCCCCCATTTCCGACGCATCCAAAGAGCGCCCCGTCGTTGTCGGCGCCGGATGCGCCGGCCTTTTCGCTGCGCTCACGCTCGCCGAAGCAGGTCTTAAGCCCTTGCTTATCGAGCGCGGCGACCCGGCATTTCGCCGCTCGCAGGCGATCGACCTCTTTCTAAAGGAGCGCATCCTCGACCCCGAGAGCAATATTCAGTTTGGTCTGGGCGGCGCGGGGACCTTCTCGGACGGCAAGCTCAATACGGGAACAAAAAATCCCGCCCATCGCCTTATCCTCGAAACCTTCGTCGAGGCAGGTGCGCCCCGCGATATTCTGTGGGATGCCAAGCCGCACATTGGCTCCGACATCCTTCCCACGGTTGTCACCGCTATATCCCGGCGCATCGAGCAGCTCGGAGGTGTCGTCCGTTATCGAACGAAGCTCGTCGACATTCGCATCGACGCGTCTGGCGCCATCACCGGCATTGATGTCCAATCGTCCCAAGACGCCGTTTACGAGCCAATCGAGACAAAGCACCTCATCCTCGCCTGCGGGCATTCTGCTCGCGATATTTTTGAGCTCCTTAAGGACCACAACGTGGCCCTCGCACAAAAGACCTTTGCCATGGGCGTTCGCATCGAGCATCCGCAACGCGACATCGACCGAGCCCAATATGGAGCCTCGGCGGGACATCCTGCCCTCGGAGCAGCCCCCTACAAGCTCGTCGCCCATCTTCCCAACGGCCGCAGCGTGTTCTCGTTTTGCATGTGCCCCGGCGGGCAGGTTGTCGCCGCCTCTTCAGAACCGTGCCATCTGTGCGTCAACGGGGCCAGCCTCAATGCCCGCGACGGACGCAACGCAAATGCCGCCCTGCTCGTTAACGTCACGCCTGAGGACCTTCCCAACGATGACCCGCTCGCCGGCATCGAGCTCCAGCGTGCCTGCGAGGCGGCCGCCTATCGCCTGGGCGGTTCCAACTGGAACGCACCGGCACAACTCGTCGGAGATTTCCTCGCAGGACGCGCCAGCAAGGCGCCCGGAAAGGTAAAGCCCACCTATCCGCTCGGTGTGACCTGGACGGCAATTGACGAAGCCCTGCCGCAGCATATCGTCGAGTCGCTCCGCCTGGGACTTCCCCTACTCGGAAAAAAGCTACGAGGCTACGACCGTCCCGATGCCGTTCTTACCGGCGTGGAGACTCGTTCGAGCTCACCGGTCACTGTCACCCGAGACCGAACGTGCCATGCCGTGTCGACCCCGGGCCTCTACCCTTGTGGTGAGGGAGCTGGATATGCCGGCGGCATCATGAGCGCGGCCACCGACGGCATCCGTTGTGCTGAAGCCCTGATCGCAGACCTCTAACGCACGAATTCCAGCGCGCAAAAGACATAGGCCCCGAGCTCCACAGGGAACTCGGGGCCTGTTCGCTATTTCTTAAACCGTGCACCCTGGCGTTTTCTGCCCGATGCGAACGTGGAACCCTTACGGGCCTGCGAACGTAAGCGCTCGATCGTCTCGCCCTCAGACGCACCCTCAAGCATCGCCCGAATCTGAACGACGGCATCGCGCAGACGCGCCGCCTCCTCAAAGTCCATGGCGGCAGAAGCGTTACGCATGTCCTCTTCCATGGTTTCGACGATCCGCACGAGCTCGTCATGCGGCAGTTCTTCCAACTGCTCCGCAAGCGTCTGCTCGGGCGCCACCGTTTCCGGCACGCCGCCCTCACCCGACTCATCGGGCGTATAGAATGCGCCATGGCCAAGAGAGTCGCCCTTCGAGCGCCCCTTGGAACCCACGGTTTTTTCGGCCTCGGCAATAAAACTTGAGATGTCGTTAATGGCCTTGTGCACTGTTTTGGGCACAATGCCATGCTCTTCGTTATATGCCATCTGAATCTCACGACGGCGCCGCGTCTCCTCGATGGCCTCTTTCATCGAATCGGTCACAACGTCTGCATACATGATGACTTCGCCATCGGCGTTACGGGCCGCACGGCCAATCGTCTGAATCAGCGAACGGCGGTTGCGCAAGAAGCCTTCCTTATCGGCATCGAGAATTGCCACCAGTGAGACCTCGGGGAGATCCAAACCCTCGCGAAGCAGGTTGATGCCAACGAGAACATCGATCTTGCCCTCGCGCAGCGTTCGCAAGATCTCGACACGGTCCATTGTCGCCGTATCAGAGTGCATGTAATTGACCTTAATGCCCGCATCAAGCAGATGGTCGGTCAGGTCCTCGGCCATGCGCTTGGTCAACGTGGTCACCAGCACGCGCTCCTTGCGTGCAACGCGCTCGCGAATCTCGTCCTCAAGATCGTCAATCTGCCCACGAACCGGACGCACATCGATCTTGGGATCGAGCAGACCGGTCGGACGAATAATCTGCTCAACGTCGTTCTGGCTAACCCGCAGCTCATAGTCACCCGGTGTTGCCGAAACGTAGATGAA
>CABUVB010000021.1 GCA_902494815.1 uncultured Collinsella sp.
GACGACGTCGCGTCGCTCAACCCTAATATCGGGAGCCTCAACTACGATGTCGACCTCAATGACACCGAGAATTGCCTCCACTCTGAAAAGATCCAATCCATGCCCGAAGAAAAGGGTTTCGCCAAATACTCCGCTGACGGCAAATTCGATGTCGCCCAAACGTATGGCGAGAGCCTCGCCGATTCCGGCGTAAACCAGTGGTCCCGCTATGTGCAAGGCCGCGATTATTTTGGTAGTCAGCTGACCGAAGGCACAGATTACGACATTATCACAGTAAAGAAAAAAGGAAAACCTGACCAAAAGGGAGCCATGGTCAGCGAAATCCAGCCCCTGTTCTTCAAGCCTGGCAAGTCTGGTTGGAGCACTTTCGAGTTGATTCGCGCCTTCGGCAACCGCGGCGAGAACGTCCCTGGCCTCAACGCGAATACTGATGGTGTTTATTGCATCGGCAGCGAGCGCAACACCGAGATCAACCTCTTCCAGATTCGTCGCGGGTATGACCCCGAAGTCGCTACCATCCAGTGGGAAATGCTCTCCCGCGCCGCGTACTCCGTCGCCATCCCGTTGTACTCCGCTCTGATAACTGAGGTCAGCCCGTATTTCAGCGATCAGACTGTCTCCTTCGACCACTGCAATGAGACCGACATCGTGAACAACGAGGAACCCGAGAACTCTATCAACTACGTCCTCATGGACATCAGCTCGCTCTGCTTTGAGAACCCTGACACCCTTGGTATCAGCGTCCGTGCCTACCTCGATGCGCTCCAGAACGAGCTCATCGAGCAGAACAAGGAAGTTGACGCCGCCATGCTGGCCGAGACGACCACCGAGGGCCGCACTGCCCTGGCCAACAAGGCCGGCAATGCTGCCACCGAGAACACCTACGTCAAGTGCAAGGCCTTGCTCCAGGAGATGCGCGCCTATCTGAAGGCTGAGAACTTCGACCAGCCCTTCACCCCGAGCGACCTGAACACCGAGACCAACGGCCTCAAGGTGTCCATCACCTACGCCAAGGACGCTCTTGCCACCGACCCGGTAACCCCAGATCAGCCTGGCACTCCCGAGCAGCCTGGCACTCCTGAACAGCCCGGTACCCCCGAGCAGCCCGCTAAGCCCGAGCAGCCCACCACCAAGCCCGAGAAGCCTGGCAAGTCGGACACCACGACCACGGTAACCACCAACAAGACGAACACCAAGGGCGGCCTGCCCACCACCGGTGATCGTTTTGATGGCCGCGTGGTGGCTGCATTCGCCATCGCTGGCGTTGCCGTCATCTCCGCGGGCGGTTACTTCCTCTACCGTCGCAATAAGGAGTAACGTCTTAGCTGAGCGGGCGAGGCAGCAATGGCAGCCTCGCCCGCTTAACCCGCCTTTTTGATCGACGGGAAACCCGCCTGAAATCTTTTCAAAAAAGATTTCCCCGCACACACTTTGCTGTGCTATAGTGCAGCGCAACAGCAACTAGGTGCGACCGCGCCACGGCATCACGAAAGGAGCCACCAACATGAAGAACACAATGAAGTCTCTCAACAACTGGTGGTGGCGTGATGCGAATACGATCGGTCGACAGTGAGTCCCTCACGCCTGTTTTTGCGCTCTAGGTGATTGGAAGGCCTCCGGTTTCGACCGGGGGCCTTTTTCTATCTCGAGCCCGATCGCATTCGCATCACGCGCCTCCGCTTTTCTCTTGCACTCCCATTCCGAAAGGATTTTCACCATGTCTCAGAACACCACCGCCACCCAGCCCCGCACCGTCCAGACCGCCGACCGTGGCAAACTCGATGTCCGCGCCCTCGTCCTGCTTGCCATCCTGCTCGCCGCCGGCTTCATCCTCAACTTCACCGTCGGCAAGGCCATCTCGGGCATCTCGGGCGGCATGATCAGCCCCGAGTTCATCATCTCGGCCTTCTGCCTCACCATCCTGGTCGTTCGCCCCAACATCGGCCAGGCGCTCGTTATTGGCCTCATCTCGGCTGCCGTGATCCAGATCACCACCACTTCGCCGTTCGTCGATTTTGCCGCCGAGGGTATCGCCGCCATGCTCATGGCCGGCATCGTCAACGCCGCCGGCAAGAACGGTCAGGTCAAGCCCGCCATCGCCATTGTCGCAACCTTCCTGACCACCTTTGTCTCCGGCGTCATCTTCATGATCATCAAGATGGCCATGCTCGGCGTGGTCGGCGAGCTCGCCGCCGCCATGCTGCCCGTCGTTGCCATGACCGCCGTCTTTAACGCCATTCTGGTCGGCGCCCTCTATCTGCCCATCCAGAAGGCCCTGAAGCTCAACTAACCCACAGTGCCCCATCGGTAAAGACTGTCCCAAACGACTAGCTTTTGGGGACGTTCTTAAACGACTAGTCATTAAAGAACGTCCCCAATGACTATGAAAGGTATCCATGGAAACGATCATCAACGTCGACGATGTCTCGTTCTCCTATGGCACGCAGACCGAGCAGGCGCTCAGCCACATCTCACTCAGCGTGAACAAGGGAGATTTCATCGGCATCATCGGGCCCTCAGGCGCCGGCAAGTCCACGCTTGCCGCCTGCCTGTCGGGTGCCGTGCCCCACCACTACACCGGCGCGTTCTTTGGGTCCGTCATGGTTGACGGCCATGACACCTGCGAGGTCTCGCTGACCGACGTGTCACAGATCGTCGGCAGCGTGCTGCAGGATATCGACACGCAGATGGTCGCCTCGGTCGTCGAGGACGAGATGCTCTTTGGCCTCGAGAACTTTGGCGTTCCCCACGACCAGATCGAGCAGCGCGTGAGCGAAACGCTCGAGACCGTCGGCATCAGCGACCTGCGCGACCGCGAGATCGCCACCCTCTCGGGCGGACAGAAGCAAAAGGTGGCCATCGCCGCCATCCTCGCCATGCGTCCGCGCGTCTTAGTTCTCGACGAGCCCACCGCGGCACTCGACCCCGCCAGCTCCACGCTGGTCTTCGAGACGCTGCGTGAGGCAAACCGCACACTTGGAATCACCATCGTCGTCGTTGAGCAAAAGGTCGCCCTGCTCTCAGAGTACTGCAACCGCGTGTTCGTGCTCAACCATGGCGAAATCGCGCTGCAGGGCGAGCCACACGAGGTCTTCGCGCATACCGACGAGCTCCGTGCCATCGGCGTCGACTGCCCTCGCGTCACGCGTATCTTCAATAGCCTCGAGGCCGATGGCCTGGTAAGCGGTACCCCCTGCTTGGATGTCGATGAGGCCGAGCGCCTGATTTCGGGCATCGTCGACCCCGCACACGCGGCTATCGAAGCCCAGGCGCCCGCCGGTTCCCCGCATGCACCGTCGTTGCGTCCTCATGCCAAGGACGCCGAACCCGTACTCACCTTCGACCATGTTGAGTTTGCCTATCCCAATGGCGGAGCCGCCGTACACGACCTTAGCCTGACGCTCTATCCTGGCGAGCTCGTGGGCATCGTCGGCCAAAACGGCGCCGGCAAGACCACACTCACCAAACTGCTCACAGGCCTGCTTAAGCCTGCCTCGGGCAGCGTGCGCGTCACGGGACTGGATACTGCCGCGGTCCCCACGAGCCGTATCGCCCGCGAGGTCGCAACGCTCTTCCAAAACCCCGACCGCCAGATCTGCAAGGATACCGTGCTCGACGAGGTCGCCTTTGGCTTGGAGCTGGGCGGCATGGACCGTGCCGAGGCTCTGCGTCGCGCCCAGCTGGTCATCGACCGCTTTGGTCTGCCCGCCGACGAGGCACCGTTCTCGCTTTCGCGTGGCCAGCGACAAATGGTGGCACTTGCCTCCGTCGTAGTGGTTGAGCCCAAGATCGTCGTGCTCGACGAGCCCACGAGCGGCTTGGACTACCGCGAGTGCATGACCGTGATGGAAACGGTACGCACCATGGCCGAGCGCGGTTGCGCCGTCATCATGGTCTGCCACGATATGGAAGTCGTCTCGGATTTTGCCGAGCGCATTGTGGTAATGGCCGACGGTCGCATCCTCGACCGCGGCCGCACGCACGAGCTGTTCTCGAACATCGAACTCATGCAGCATGCCTACGTTGAGCCGCCCCAGGTCATCGAACTCTCGCGCCGTCTGGCATCTTCCGTCTCGCCCGCTTTTGCGCAGGTGAGCGAGGTCACCGATGTCGTTCGAATTACCAAGGAGATGGTCCACCGTGGTTAACGTCATCGACTACATGCCGGGCGATACGCTGCTGCATCGCCTGAATCCCGTCGTCAAACTGGGCCTCGCCGCCGCCATCATCGTCGGCATCTTCTTGTCCGACACCTACGTGGCGCTGCTGGGCTTTTTGGCACTCGCCCTTGCGCTGGGCGCCTATGCCGGCGTCATCGACCGTCTGTTCTCGCTGCTCAAGTTGCTGATTCCGCTCGCGCTTATCATGCTGGTGCTCCAGCTGGCCTTTATGCGCGATGGCAACGTGGTGTGGGGTTTTATCACCGACACGGGCTTCGTCACAGGATCGAAGGCCTGCCTGCGCCTGCTGGGTGTGGCGTTACCGCTCATCCTCATGCTCATGGTGACCAAGCTCAACGACCTTGCCAACGCCTGCGTCGAGGTGCTGCACGTGCCGTATCGCTATGCTTTCACTTTTACCACGGCGCTGCGCTTCGTGCCGGTGTTTGGTCAAGAGATGAACGCCATCATGGAGGCGCAGACCGCACGCGGCGTCGAGTACGACACCAAGAACCCCATCAAGAAGCTTAAGCTCATGCTGCCACTGTGTGTGCCACTGCTCATCTCGAGCGTGGGCAAGACCGATGCCACAGCCTTGGCGGCAGAACAGCGCGGCTTCTATCTGCGTACGCGCGCCAGCTCGTACAAGCGCTACCCCATCAAGGGCCTAGACATCGCCGTGCTCATCGTCAGCATCGCCCTCATCGCCATCGGCTTCCTGTTCTAGTTCACCACTGACAGCAACCGCCCAACGCAAAAGGCCTCGGCTCGCACCAAACGAGCCGAGGCCTTACTGTTTCACCAGATAAAACCTACCAAAATTAACCTGTCCCTTTTTGACAGGTCGGAAGCTAGAGGCGGTAGGGAGCGCCGCTACGGATGATGGATTCGCGCACCAGGACATCCATGGCGTCGAGGGTGATCTCGGGCATCTCTCGGTACTTTTGCAACACCGAGAGCTCGGTGCAGGCCAGAATGACGCGGTCGCAGCCGCTACGGGCGAACTCCCACATCACGCGGTCGAACTTATCCATATCGGGCTCACGTCCGGCCTTCACATCATCGTAGATAAGCGACATCACATCGTTCTGACGTTTCTCGCTGGGATAGACAACCTTAACACCCGCAGCCTTACATTCGCGGCCGTAGACACCCGCGCCCACGGTTCCGTCGGTGCCCATGATGCCGATCTTATGCACCGGCTCGGCCGGCATACTCAGGTTGGGGTCGAACTCGCACTCCCCCATCACCGCACCGGCCAGAGCATAGCGCACCGACTCACGCGGCATGTGGATAATCGGCACCTTCGTAAACGACTGGATCTGGTCATAGAAGTAGTGTGACGTGTTGCAGGGAATGGCAATGTGTGCACAGCCCAGCGACTCGAGTGCCTGGGCACACTCTTTCATGGTCGCCAGCAGCTTGGCATGCTCGCCGGTCTTAATGGCCAACGTGCGGTCGGGCATGGTCGACTTGGAGAGCACCACCATGTCGATATGTTCCTGATCGCAGGCAGCAGCCGTATGACGCACCACCTGGTCGTAGTAATACGACGTGGCCTCGGCGCCCATGCCGCCGATAACTCCCAGCTTTTCCATCGCCGCCTCCTTGGTGACGCTTGCGCAATTGCACGTATCATACCCGCGCCCGCCCGATGCAAACCGGACGGGCGCCGCGCTCATCTACTTGTAATACGTCTTGAACAGCTTAAAGTGGCGCAGCTTGGTGTGCCACATGCGCAGCCAGCGGTTAAAGACAAAGTCGCCCTTCATAAACGAAGGGTCGGCGCCCTTGCCTTCCTTGTCCAGGCGATGCACCTTAGCGCGCAGCTCGGGATCCTTGACGTACTTGTCGACGACGCCCATGGGGACGACCATCCACAGGGCCTCGTCCTGAGCCGTCACAAACTCCGGCTCAAACGGACGGTTGAACACATACTCGTCCACCACATACTTGGCAACGTTAAAGCCACTGTTGGTAACGTAGTAGTTGCTGCGGCCCTGGCGCGTGTTGAAATCGAAGAACTTAAACGAGCCGTCGCGCTCGTCGTACTTAACGTCAAAGTTGGAATAGCCCACAAAGTGAAGGTCCTCGAGCAGCTTGCGCACGCCGCCCATGAGCTCGTCGTTGGGCTCGGTAATGATACAGGCATGGTTGCCGACACCGTGGGGCTGATGCTCCTCGAGCAGCACATGGCCCAGGCACATCATGCGCACCTTGCCGTTGCGGTCGGAATAGCTGGTGAGCACGCGCATGTACTCGTCGTTGCCGGGCACGCGATCCTGCAAGATCAGATCGTCGGTGTAGCCGCTGGCATACGAATCGCGAATAACCTGTTCCAGCTCGGCGCGGTCGGCAATCTCATAGGCCTTCTTCTGGCCCTCGAACTCGTGCTGCCACCACATGATGCCGTCAGAAGGCTTCAGAATCATCGGGTAAGGAAAATCGATCTGGTCGAGCACTTCGGCAGGCGCCTCACCCTGGGCATTGAGCATCGCCTTGGTAAAGGTAAACGTGTGCGGATAGGGCACGCCATGCTTCTCGCACAGCTCGTAGAAGATCTCCTTCTTCTGACACTGTTCAAGCATGCTATAGGGAGCGTAAGGCGCGACGATGTTATCCGCCAACTCATGGGCATCCTTGGCCTGAGCCACGAGGGCAACATAGTTATCGCCACAGCCCACAAGGACAATCGTCTTGTCGGCATGCGCTTGGGCAATGCCGTTGACGGTTTTGAGCATCACGGGCATGGTATCGATATCCACGTTGGGCGTGTAGTCGATAATCTGGCTGCGGTACGCAGGGCCCGTCTGGTACTTGCCAAAGACCAGACTCTTGACCTGGTACTCCTCGTAGAAGGCGCGCGCCACCGAGTAGGCGTTGATGTCGCCACCGAGCAGCACGGGGATGAACTCGCGCTCTGTAAACTGCAATGCCATGGAAACTTCCTATCATGAACTGCCCACACAACGGGCGGTCTTTGCGCAACTGATTTATTCTAGCGTGCCAAGCCGCCGGCGCCCAAAGCTCCACCGTATCTATGGCAATCGACGTAATCGTCCAGCACGAAGGCCAGCACGAAGACGGCGCTCACCGTTGTATGACAATGGGCAATGAACCTACCATTGTTGTAGGATTCAGTGTATTGACATCCTCGAGCGAAAGGCGCGCACGTGCCCCAAGACCATCCGACCGATAATCCCATCCTCAATGCCGCGAAGCACGAGCTGGCGGAACGCGCACAAACGGCAGCTCCCCTACGCACCGCAAACGATGCTTACAACGGGCCCGCCCGCATCGTCTCAATCAACACGTCGAAGCACAAAGGCACGCGTAAGTCACCCGTCGCCGACGGGCACGACACCGTTATAGAGCAATTTGGCCTCGCCTCCGACGCACACGCCGGGCATTGGCACCGCCAGGTTTCCTTTTTAGCTGCAGAGTCTATCCAGACGGCGCAGGCGCGCGGGCTCGATGTGCACGAGGGCGACTTTGGCGAGAACTTCACAACCCGGGGCATCAACCTGCTCTCGCTCCCCTTGGGCACACAGCTCAAGCTTGGCAGCGAGGTGCTTGTCGAAATCAGCCAAATCGGCAAGGTCTGCCACACACGCTGTGCCATCTACTATCTCGCCGGCGACTGCATCTTTCCCCACGAGGGCGTTTTTGGCGTGGTACTAAAGGGTGGAGAGGTCTACGCCGGCGACGATATCCAGGTAATCAAACTCGGCGACGGCACCTGTTCGTTCACCCCCGCCGAGGCCCTCGAAGAGATTGAGCAGGCTCGCCAGAAGGGCACGCTGTAGTTATAAAACCCCACGTTGAGATGGCTTTTACAGCCCAAAACTCCTCTCAAACAGAGCTCTGTAACGTTAAAGTTGAACTCTATGGTTTCTCAACAATTCATCATAACTGCAGGTCAAAGCCAAAGCCTCAAGTTCAACTTGACCCTTTGGAACCTTTAAGGTTCAAGTTGAGGTCGAAAGCAGTAGTAGAATACCGTTCGAACCATAACCTACGATTGATTGCAGAGGGACTGGATGCAGCATTCGAATCATCGCACCGCAGCGCTCATTGCGTCGAAGCCGGCTCGTATCATCACGAGCGCCGCGCTCGCCGTTGCGCTGACGGCCACGCCGATGCTCTCCCCCGTTGCGGCGTATGCCGCCTCGCAGGCAACGCAGGACCAGCTTTCCGCAGCCCAGCAGAAGATCGAAGCCGCCACGAGCGCCTACAACGACGCCCGCACCAAACTCGATGACCTGCAAAAGCAGATTGACTCCAATGAGGCAAGCATCGAGGAAATCGAGGCCAAGCTTCCCGAGCAGCAGGCCAAGGCAAGCTCCGCCATGCGCGATCTGTACAAGTATCAGAAGGGCACCAATCCCATCGTGAGCTTCCTGGTCAACGCGCAGAGCCTGGGTGAGTTCATCACGACCTGCAAATACACCAACCAGATCACGAGCTCGAGCGTCGACGAGATCGAAGAGCTCAATAACATGCAAACCGAACTCGAGCAGAACAAGGCCGAGCTCCAGCAGGCCAAGTCTCAGCTTGAGGCGGAGCAGAAAAACGCCGAGGATGCGCTGGCACAGGCCCAGCAGCTCCGCAGCGAGGCACAGGCAAAAGCCGAGCAGGAAAATGCCGCCGAGCTTGCCAAGCTTGAGGCCGATAAGGCCGCTGCCGCCGAGAAGCTCTCGGGCGAGGGCGTAAGCGGCAGCAATTCCAGCAGCCAGGCCACCAACACCAACACCACCATCGACACCACGGTGAACAACGCCAATACCGGTAGCTCCGATTACGATTCGTTCATTAATGAGTGGACGAGCCGCATCGACAATTATCTCGCCGGCTCCCCCATGGCAGGCCAGGGCTATAACTTTGCCGTCGCCGCTTGGAATACCGGTGTCGACCCCCGTTGGTCCCCCGCCATCGCCTGCATCGAGAGCACCAAGGGTGCTTATTGCGCCAATTCTTATAACGCCTGGGGCTGGAGTGCACGTGGCGGCGGTTGGCGCAGCTTTGGCAGCTGGAGCGAGGGCATCTCCGCTCACGTTGCCTATCTGGGCGCCAACTACGGCTCCACCCTTACCCCGGCAGCAGCCAAAAAGTACTGCCCGCCCACGTGGCAGGACTGGTACAACAAAGTCGCCGCTCAGATGAACCGCATCTAAGTGCAACTGCAAAGGGCCCCAATGGGGCCCTTTTCTTTTAGGTAGCGGAGGTATCGACGACGCCGGTCGCATTGGCAACCGCGACTATGACGATCATGCATAGGAGCAGCACACCCAATGCCTTGAGCCAGAGTTTCGCGAGTTTCTTGCCGCGATAGCTGTCGAGCAGTGCGAATCGCCGACGAAGACGGCGCTTATCGAGCAGCGCAAAATGCATAAGCACCATAAGGCCATCGACAAAGAAAAAATACTCGATTATGAGAAGCCACGTCGGGTAGCTTTGGTTTGCTCCCGTGGGGTGAAAGACGGCAAAGTGACTTCCGGCAAAGAACACAAGCAGCGAGAAGAAGACGAGCGTATTCCAAATGCGCCCCAGAGACTCCGGAACGCGAGAGAGCAGACCGCATGCAGTGGAGGCGGCAGGCCTAGGAAGCCCTGTGGGGTTCTGGAGCCCTTGGGGCGTCAACACCGTCTCCGAGGCCGGAGCACGGACAAGCACAGGCGCAGGAGGCCGCACGGGGCGACTTAGATCGTATGCCGCGCACGTCGCCCGTCCCAACGCTTCCGCGCTCGCAAAACGCTTGGCCGGGTCGAGCGCCATCGACATGCAGACGGCATCGGCAAGTGGAGTGGGAATGCCGCATGCCTCACATTGCTCGCGCATGTCGAGCCCTGGTTTAGGGTCGACTCCCGTCAAGCAAAAGAACAACAGGGCCCCAAGTGCGTAGACATCGCTGCGCACACTCGTCTGCCCAAACCCATACTGCTCGGGCGGCGCATAGGGTCGCGTGCCAAACTTGACGGTGTCAGCATCGGCGCCATCGCGCCATACGCGCGCGATCCCCAGGTCGATAATCACCAGCGATGAAAATGTCAGGCCGTCATCAGGCGTATAGTTGGCACCTGTCACGATGATATTCGACGGCTTGAGGTCGCGATGGATCACCGGCGCCGACGTCTCCCCCACCATTGCAAAACCGGCATGGAGCTCGCCCACGGCATCGCATAGGGCAGGATACAATTCACGCGCATAATCGGGGGTGGCTCCCAGACGGTCCACCAGCGCCCCGAGTGTCTCCCCTTCGATGTATTCCATAACCACGTTGAGCTCGTCGCCCACACGACGACAATCGACGATTCTGGGCAGGTGCTCAAAACGCCTGCCTGCCCGCTGAGCGGCAAACAGACGCTCGTATGCCCCGCCGATTTGAGCCGAAGTATCGATACGTTTACGGACAAAGGGGCCGAGCGAACCACCGCCGGTTCCTTCAAAGTACACGAGCTCGGTTGTTTCAACGGACGAGCGCTTAAGTACACGCTCCACGCGATAGCTGTCGTCGCGATCGAGCGACGCCAGGTGCTCGGCAAGCGCTGCGGTCAGCTCGTCATCGGAATATGTTGGGGTCTGAGTATCCATAACCTCCATCATAGCGCAGGGCGCAGACACCCCATGGCATCCGCGCCCCGTTCGTTTGCATCGTTGTTCGACAGCTCCACTGGCTCAGATATCAGCCGCTAACTCACCGTCTCCTCGCCAAAGCGATACAGCTCCTCGTTGACCTTTTGGAGGCTGCACCCGCGATCGATGCAAAAGATGATAATCGCATCGCGGCGGTCCTTGCAGTTAAGGACGCTTACCCCGGCAGCCGTCAGCGCACGGTTAGTCTCTTTGAGCGTCAGCGCCATCGCAAAGGCAATCTGCAGCACCTTATTGCGGCTCGGATGCCGCGCACCGGTAAAAAATCTGATAGCCAAAGGTCTCATTGAGATCGGCCATACGAACCACGCGCGAGCGCTCCAAGCCCTTTTCCTGCAGTAGCTGCTTCAGGTAGTTCGAAAGCGACGGGGCGGCAAAGTCGTGTTCTTTGATATAGTCATCGATGTTTGGCGCGTCGAGAAGCTCATTGAGTAACTCGTCAGTCAGCTTTTTATCGGGCATACGACTTCACCTCCCATACGGCGCAACGGTAGCGACATGCTAGGCCAACACCCAGCTTGCAGTGGCAGACTTATCAAACATGTTGGCAAAATACAGTGCCTTCTTGATATCGCCATCAAAGTAGATATTGCCCGCCACAGAGCCACCAGCGGCAAGGGTACCAGACTGCAGCTCATCGGAGCCCTCGCTGTAGTAACCCTGATTCTGCTGAGCGCCGTTGGCGTCCTCGCCCTTCCAGTCGTAGATGTTGTAATCTGCGCCCTCATCACCATTGTTGACGTACGTGACGTGAATGCCCGTCATGGTCGAACCGTCATAATTTGTGAGGCCAGGCTGGACGGAATCGACAACGACGGAAAGACCGGCAGCCGTGGTCACCGTCGCACCAACCGCCAGGTCAGTCGTAGACTGCTCTTCCTTCTTCGCCTCTTCCTTCTTGTCGCCATCGCCAGCGTCCTCGGTGACGGTCGCCTTATCGCCACCACAACCGGCAAGAAGACCGGCAGCCCCCAAGGCGACGGTGGCGAATGCGCCCAGTGCAGCGCGACGGCTCAGCAGCACTTCGTTTTCGAGCTTTTTCATCATGCATCCTTCCTACGATCCGGCTACCGTGCCGGCACACAGCACATCGTAGGAAGGATTGAACTTGAATTCATTAGCTGAGAGCTAAGGCTGCGGTAAACGGCCAATGCAGTTATCCAAACGCCGAGCAAACGCACTTTGCGCAACCGTCTGCTGGCAGTGCATCAACCCACCGTGACGGATTCCCCGGTAAAGGTGCTCACAAGCAACAGGATAAAGAAGGCCAAATAGCTGATGCTCAGCAGGTAGGCGATGACCAAAAAGGCAATCCATCCTACATTGGTCTTACCGTCGGCGCGGCGCTGCTCACGACTGCGATAAAGCCAAATCGTCACGCCGATAGCAGTGATAAACAGTACGAGTGCCGCCGTAGCCAGCCCAGCAAGCACAAACATCACGCCAATGCCCACAGCGATGACCGGAAGCAGCAGCAAACCGCACCCGCATCCACCCGGACTATATACGGCAGACTGTCGGCGTCGCCTCATCGCCGCGCCACCCCCACCATCTTTGAGCACTACAGTGCGATAGCCTGCTGAACAGGAACGATCTTGTCGAGTTCCGGTTCGATCCGCCTTTTCTCGGCCTCAAGGTCAAACGCCACCTGAGCGCGCAGCCAATAACCATCCGTCAGGCCAAAATAACGGCAAAGACGGAGGTCGGTGTCGGCCGTCACGCGACGTTTTCCCAAGACAATCTGCCCGATACGCTGAGCCGGAATCCCAGTCTCTTTCGCAAGGCGATATTGAGAAATGCCCATGGGAACAAGAAACTCCTCTTTGAGAAGCTCACCAGGAGTCACCGGCGACAGCAAATCGGCCGAAGTCTCATCACTTGTGATAATCGACGATTTCGACATTCCAAGCCATCTCCTGTCTCCACTCAAAACAGACCCGATAGCGCTCGTTAACACGGATGCTATATTGACCGGCACGATCGCCCTTCAAAGCTTCCAGGCGGTTGCCTGGTGGAACGCGAAGATCATCAAGCGAAGCACAAACCTGCAGTTGGCGAATCTTCCTCAACGCAACACGCTCAAAGGGCACGAACCTCCTGACCCGCACACCCATGGCAAAGCGTTCGGTATCCTCATCTTTATGCGATGCAATCATAGTATCGCCTTACGTTAGTAACGTCAAACGTTTCTATAGACTTACATCTCTATTATATCGTACGTTTGTTCGTGTTTTCTAGAACAAATAGTCCTTCACGCCTTAGTCAAGCGAAAGTAATCGTTTGTAGACATCGAGGCCTTTGAGTAGGATTTCCTCGTCGAAGAGCATGCTATCGGTATGCAGAGCGCTTGTTGCATAGGCGGGGCAGCCATCCGAATCACTCGGGTTGTCTTGGTCCTCTGGCACGCCCGTGCCTAGCAAGAAGAACACGCCCGGCAGATGGCGCTGATAGAACGCGAAATCCTCGGCGATTAGCAGCGGCTCGTCCACGAGCTGCAATTCGGGCAGAGCGGGCGCGATTCGGGCAAACAACTCAGGATCGTTATCGACCGGTGGATAGCCCTCGGCAAAGTCGAGATCATACGTGCAGCCCGTTGCGGCACAGGCATCGTCCAGCACGCGGCGCACGCCTTCGCGCGCCCGGTCGAACATGTCGTCCGTAAACACACGCAGGCTTCCGGCCACATGGGCCTCCCCCGCCACCGCGTTGCAAACGGTGCCAGCCTGCAGCAGGCCAAACTTGCCGATACAGGGTTCGTCGGTGCCCAGCTCGTCCATCAGTTCGCGCTCGGCAACCAAGAACTTGGCAGCCGCCAGCGCCGCATCGTGCGATTCCTCGACCGGAACGCCATAGGTCTTAGCGATATGGATGCTCGTCCCGTGAATATGAATGTGTGTCTCACTCGAGCGCGCCAGCAGCGGGCCGGAACAGCTCGCCAATGTGTTCGCAGTCAGATCGGGCCACACGTGAAAGCCAAAAATGCGGTCGACCCCGTAGCGCTCGAACACACCGCTCTCGCAAACTGTCTTGGCGCCACCAGTCGTCTCCTCGGCAGGCTGGAACACAAAGAGCACGTTGCGCTTGATGGCACCCGGCTGCTCACGAATCGTGCGATCGACAAAGGTTGCCGCCGCAAGGGCCATGGCCATGTGTCCATCGTGTCCGCAAGCGTGCATCTTTCCGGGATGCTTCGAGGAAAAGGCCGCACCCGTCGCCTCCGCGATGGGCAGTGCGTCCATATCGGCGCGAATCGCCGTGGCATGCGCGGCGCCCGTGCCAGCGTCGAAGAAAGCACAAACACAGCTGGGGCAGGGATGGGTCACTTCACAGGCAAGCGAAGCGAGCACGCCCTCGATATAGGCTATGGTTTGAGGAAGATCGAAATCGAGCTCCGGAATGCGATGCAGGTCGCGACGATAGCGACGGAGTTCTTGGAGCTCGGTCATAGAGAATCCCTTCGTGAGACATATCTGTTGCAACTTATTGTGATACAGGATTGTGGCACACATGTTTCCAGCATATTGCTGCATTTTTTAAACGTTATATACGAATACTCTTGTTTGCTAAAGTGCAACGTGGTAGGGTCGTTACCACTTGATAGAGGCGCGGGCACGAAGAACCGCGGGCTAGCCGGCAGGCTTTGACCCCGTGGGGAGGCGAAACCCGCCGAACTGGGCTTTTCGGGCACGAACAACCTGGTGGGCCTGTGGGAAACACCCACAGGACTGTCTGCAGCAATGCGGGAGCGCTATCCGGACATTGGGTCCACGCTATGCGGATTCGATGCGCAGATGGCGCCGTCTGGATAGCGAGGTTTACGGGACATGGCATTGACCCCCAACGAGGCATATGCGGCCAAGCAGCCGTTTGTGAACAAGGAGACACTCGAGCATATCGTCGAGCAGTTCCCCACGCCGTTTCATCTATACGACGAGGCGGGCATCCGCCGCAACATGCAAGAAGTGCGCGACGCCTTTGCATGGAACCCGGGCTTTAAGGAATACTTTGCCGTCAAGGCCAACCCCAACCCGGCGCTCATCTCCATTCTCAACGAATACGGCTGCGGCTGCGATTGCTCGAGCTATACCGAGCTCATGATCGCCCGCTCACTGGGTATCACGGGACACGACATCATGTTCTCGTCCAACGACACACCGGCTGCCGACTTTGAGCTCGCCGACAAGCTGGGTGCCATCGTCAACTTTGACGACATCAGCCACATCGAGTTCTTTGAGCGCGTTGCGGGGCCCATCCCCAAGACGGTCAGCTGCCGCTTTAATCCAGGCGGTCTGTTCCAGCTCTCCAACGGCATCATGGACAACCCGGGCGACTCCAAATATGGCATGACCACCGAGCAGCTCTTTGAGGCCTTCCGCATGCTCAAGGCCAAGGGCGCCGAGAATTTTGGCATCCATGCCTTCCTTGCCAGTAACACCGTCACTAACGACTACTATCCCAAGCTCGCACGCATCCTCTTTAAACTTGCCGTGCGCCTGGAGCGCGAGACCGGCGCACATGTCGCCTTTATCAATCTGTCCGGCGGTGTGGGTATCCCCTACCTGCCCGAGCAGCAGCCTAACGACATTCACGCCATCGGTGAGGGCGTACACGCAGCCTACGACGAGATTCTGGTCCCCGCCGGCATGGGCGATGTGGCGATCTGCACCGAGATGGGTCGCTTTATGATGGGCCCCTACGGATGCCTGGTCACCAAGGCCATCCACGAGAAGCAGATCTACAAGGACTATATCGGCGTGGACGCCAGTGCCGTCGATCTGATTCGTCCTGCCATGTATGGCGCTTACCACCACATTACGGTGATGGGCCAGCCGGGTGGCGACGACAAGACCACAGCGCCCGTCACGGACACCTACGACATCACGGGCAATCTGTGCGAGAACAACGACAAGTTCGCCATCGATCGCGAGCTGCCGCATATCGACATGGGCGACCTGCTTGTGATCCACGATACCGGCGCGCATGGCTACTCCATGGGCTACAACTACAATGGACGCCTGCGCTCCGCTGAGGTCCTGTTGCGCCCCGATGGCTCGGCCGACCTCATCCGCCGCGCCGAGCGCCCGGGCGATTACTTTGCCACGCTCGACGTGCTGCCGAGCGGCCGAGAGCTGCTGGCCAAGTCGCGCGCCGAAAGCGCACGCCGTCGCGCTCAGGACGAGCGCCTAGCAGTCGCTGCTCAATGGAACAAACGCGTCCAGATCGCGGAAGCGAAGGAGAAGAACATGGATATCCGCAATCTCGAGGGCTCAATCGTCGCCCTTGTCACGCCGTTTAAAAAGGACGGCAGTGTCAACTTTGACGCGCTCGAGCGCCTTATCGATTTCCACCTGCAAAATGGCACTGACGCCATCCTCACCCTGGGTACCACCGGAGAGAGTGCCACGATGACCGACGACGAGGACAACTCCGTCGTCGCCGCCGTGGTCAAGCATGTTGCAGGACGCGTCCCCGTCATCGCCGGCTCGGGCTCCAACTCCACGCAGACCATGCTCACCAAGTCGCTTACTTACCAGGGCTTGGGAGCCGACGGCCTGCTGCTCATTACCCCCTACTACAACAAGTCCAACGAAGAGGGTATCTACCAGCACTTTAAGACCGTCGCCGATGCCGTGGACATCCCCTGCATCCTGTACAACATCCCCGGCCGCTGTGGCTGCGGCATCAGCGAGCGCAACGTAGAACGCCTGGCCGCGCACCCCAACATCATGGGTATTAAGGAGGCCTCGGGCAACGTCGCCTACGCGGCCAAGATCGCCCACCTGCTGTCAGACGACTTCCGCATGTACTCGGGCGAGGACGCGCTTACCGTACCGCTCATGAGCCTGGGCGCCTCGGGCACCATCAGCGTGTGGGCAGACGTTCAGCCGCAGCTCGTGCACGACATGTGCCGCGCCTATCTGGACGGTGACGTGGAGCGCGCCCGCGATATCCAGATTGCCGGTCAGCCGCTCATCAACGCCCTCTTTAGCGAGGTCAACCCCATCCCCGTCAAGGAAGCGCTCGCCCAGATGGGCATGATCGAGGCAAACTACCGCATGCCGCTGTGCCCCATGGCAGACGACACGCGTGCTGCACTTACCGATGCTCTGAAGGGAGCTGGTCTGCTTGATTAAGACCGTCATTATGGGAACGGGCCGCATGGGCTCGCTCATCCGCACTACCGCCGAAGGCATTGTCGACGCCGGCGGGCAGCCCGTTTTTGATATCGTCGCCCAGATCGGTTTTGATTTGAGCGAGCTCGAGAACGCACCGGCCGCCGATGTAATCATCGACTTCTCGAACGTCGTTACCTTCGATGCCGTCGTCGCCTATGTCGAGCGCACGGGTGCCGCGTTGGTCTCGGGCACCACGGGCTACACACCCGATCAGATGGACCGCCTGCGCGAGCTGGGTCAGAACGCCCGCGTCATGCACTCCGGCAATTACTCCATCGGTATCGCAGCCCTGCGTCATCTGGTAGCACAGGCCACACGCGAGCTGCCCGGCTTTGACTGCGAGATTGTCGAGACTCACCACAACCAAAAGGTCGAC
>CABUVB010000022.1 GCA_902494815.1 uncultured Collinsella sp.
ACGTCCTCGCCGGCGGCAGCGGACTCGACGGACTCGCCGTTGCGCACGATGGCGACAACCTTGGCGCCCTCGATCACATCGTTGTCATAGCCGTCGAACTCGGTCGCTGCGACCTTGTCCGAAAGCTCGACCCACACGTCGTTGAAGCTGCCCCAGGCGTCGCCCTTGGCATTGGCGCGGGCGCGGGCCTTCTGGTCCTCCATGCAGGCAGTGAAGCCGTCCATGTCGACGCCGTGGCCAGCGGTGCCGGCGATCTCGACGGTCAGATCGATGGGGAAACCAAAGGTGTCGTGCAGTTTAAAGGCGACATCGCCCGGAAGCACGGCGCCCTCGGCAAGCGCTGCCAGGGCCTCGTCCAGATAGACGCGGCCGTTGTCGAGCGTCGTGGAGAAGCGCTCCTCCTCGGAGGCGACGATACCCTTGACGAGCGCGACATTCTTGAGCAGCTCGGGATAAGCCTCGCCCATCTGAGCGTTAACCTCGTCGATGAACTTGGTCAGGAAGGCGCCCTCGATGCCCAGCAGGCGACCGTGGAACACGGCACGACGGAGCAGGCGGCGAAGGACGTACTCGCGACCCTCGTTACCGGGGAGGATGCCGTCGGAAATCATAAAGTCGACGGCACGGGAGTGATCGGCGATGATGCGCAGCGAGCGGCTGGCGCCGGAGTAATCATCGGCGTCATAGGTCTTGCCGCTGATCTCCTCGCCCAGCTTGATGAGATGCTGCATCAAGTCGCCGTCGTAGTTGGCGGTCTTGTGCTGCATGATGGCGGCCATGCGCTCCAGGCCCATGCCCGTATCGAGGTTGCGGTGCGGCAGCTCCGGCATGGAGCCGTCCTCCTGGCGGTCATACTGGGTAAAGACGAGGTTCCAGAACTCCAGGAAGCGGTCGCAGTCGCAGCCGGGCTTGCAGTCGGGACTACCGCAGCCGACCTCCTCGCCCATGTCAAAGTAGATCTCGGAGCACGGACCGCAGGGGCCGGTGGGGCCAGCGGCCCAGAAGTTGTCGTCCTCGCCCAGGCGGGAGATGTGGTCCTCGGCAACGCCCAGAGAACGCCACACGTCGTGGGTCTCGTCGTCCTCGGTAAAGACGGTAAAGTACAGGCGGTCGAGCGGCAGCTTGAACTCCTTGGTGATGAGCTCAAAGGCCCAGGCGCAAGCCTGCTGCTTGGAGACGCCGCCAAAGGAGAAGTCGCCGAGCATCTCAAAGAAGGACAGGTGACGGCCGTCCTCGCCGATGCAATCGATGTCGTTGGTGCGGACGCACTTCTGGCAGGAGATAGCGCCGATCTCCTTCATGGTCTTCTTGCCCTGGTAGTACTCCTTAAACTGGTTCATGCCGGCGTTGGCAAGCAGCAGCGAGGGATCATCGGGGACGAGGGACGAAGAAGGATAGAGCTTAAGACCGCGCTCCTCAAAGAAGTTGAGGAACTTGGAGCGAATCTCGGCCGTAGTCATTGACGGGTAGTCAGCACTCATAGAGGGAATCTCCTCGGTTTCACATCGAAACAGTTCAAACGTAACGATATTACCATCCCACCGCGCAAGTGCAAAAAAGAGGGCCGGCACAATGCCGGCCCTTCAGCGAAATTGCATGTTAGCGCGTATGAATATTAATCCGAATTACCCCGCTAGTTGTCATCATCGTCCATGGAGCCGTCGATGCCGGTTTTGGTGTCGTCATCCGTGTTGGAATCGTCATCCTTAGCGAAGGGGTTCTTGAAGAAGCCCGTCGCATCGGGCTGCAGACCAGAGAGCTTGATCCAGGGATTATCGAGCTCGGGCTTGGGCATGGCCTTGGCCTCGGGCGCAGTCTCGTTACCGATAAGCTCAGACTCGTAGATGAAGGTGTCGTCGCCGAGCGCGTCGTAGGCGGCGACCGGGTTGCCATCGGCATCGCGGTACGGCGTGCCCTTAAACACGGCGCCGTCATAGGCCACAAGCTGTCGGCCGGTCTCATTCTCGAAGTAGTACACGAAGATACCCTTGAGGGCCGCACAAAGCGGGATGGCAATAATCATGCCGATGGGGCCCATGAGTGCCGAGCCAATAACGAGCGCCGTGAGGCTCATGATGGGATGCACCTGTACCGAGCTCTGCATGACCTTAGGCGAAATGACGTTATCGGTGACGTTTTGCGCGACCATCGTCACGATGAGCGTCCATAACGCCAACATGGGGCTGAACATGAAACCGAGCACCGTGGCGATTGCTGCGCTCACCCAGGGACCGACGACCGGAACCAAATGCATGATGCCGGTAAAGATAGCCATGAGCGCCGCATACGGATGGCCGATGATCATAAAACCGATAAAGGCGAGGAAACCACCGCAGATGGACGTCACGACCATACCGCGCATGTAGCCGCCGACAGAGCGAGAAAGGATGGCGACCATAAAGCGGTACGAGGTCTCCTTCTCCTGACCGATGATGGTGCAAATCTCGTGATGCATGCGAGGGTAGTCGCAGGCCATCCAGTAGGCAAGCACCAGACCAAGGAAGATCACGAACAACTGCGAGGCCGTATTGGTGATGAGCGGGAACACACCGCGACCAAGCTCGGCAGCAATCTGAGACACATACTTCGATGCCACGGTAACCAGGGACGAAAGATTATCGTCCAAATACTCCTTGAGCGGCGTGTTGTTGAGCGTCTTGGCATGCGAGATCATCTCATTGAGATCGCCACCCGCAACACGAAGCTGCTCGGGCAGGCGGCTCAGGACTTCCATGATCTGACCAAAGAGAATCGGCGACAAGATGCAAACGACACCGACGAGCACGGCAACAACAACAATAAGCGCGATAAGCGAACCGATGCCGCGATTCACGCCATGGTGCTCGAGCCAGTTGGTGATCGGGGACATCACAAAGGCAATGATGGAACCAACAGCGAGAAACTCGATAACCGGCGCCAGGATGCCCATAAGGTTAAAGATGACAGCGGCGATGACAATGCAGCCGACAACAGCCCAAATACGAAGCGTCAGAATGCGGGTGTCGCGCAGCACGCGATCGGTTTGTTGGGGGTGTTCACTCATGAACGAATCATCACTCCGTCGGGGTCGATCTTGTCCTGAATCTTCTTAAGCGTGCGGCGCAGCAGACGCGAAACCTGCACCTGAGAAATACCCAGCTTCTTGGCGATCTCGATCTGGGTCATGCCCTTCACAAAGCGCAGCTCGATCACCTCGCGCTCGCGCGGCGAGAAATCACGGATGGCTTCCTCGATCACTAGGCGGTCATCGGTAAAGTCGAGCTCGTTGTCGTCGTCGGCGTAACGGTCGAGAATCGAAGGGGCATCGTCGGAATCGGACGCACCAGGAGCCTCGATGGGCACCGAGGTATAGGCCGAAGACGATTCCATAGCCTCGAGGACCTCATCGACAGTCACATCTAGATACTCAGCGATCTCCTCAACCTTGGGCGAACGCTGCAGCTCGTTGGTAAGTTTGTCAGTAGCCTGGTTGACCTTGGCCGAGAGCTCCTGCAGACGACGCGGTACGCGCACACTCCAGCCCTTGTCGCGAAAATGGCGTTTGATCTCGCCCAGGATAGTGGGTGTCGCAAACGTCGTGAACTCGAGTCCGCGCTCGGGGTCAAAGCGGTCGATAGCCTTGAGCAAACCCAGATAGCCGACCTGCATGAGGTCGTCGAGCGGCTCGCCGCGATTCTTAAATTTGTTGGCAAGAAACCTTACCAGGTTCATATGGGACATGACGAGCTGCTCACGGGCGTCCGGATCACCGGTCTCCTTGTAACGACGAAACAGCTCGCGGGTTTTCTCCTTGTCCCAAGCGGTCTTGCCGCTCCGGGAACGTTCGGTCATATTAGATATCCGCCTTGAGGTCGAGGGAAAGCGTCAGGGGCGCCGTAGTCTTTTCGTAGGAGTCGCACACGCTCGCGAGGATGAGCTCGGCATACACCGCAGCCTGGTCGTCTTCATCGACCGCAGCCTGGTCGCCAAAGGTAATAGTCATGCCAACGTGGGTCTCATCGACATCGAATTTGATGGTGATGTCATCGCAGTCGACCGCGGTGCAACCAAAGATGAAAGCCTCCTCAGCAGCCATACGGATGTCCTCGATGCGATCGACAGACATAGAGCACAGGGCACCAACGTTGGCTGCCGTCATGCGCACAAGGCGAGCGAGACGCGGGTCACCGGCAACGGTCAGCGTGATAGGGCAGGTTGCTTCGCTACTCATCGCAGGACTCCTCAGAGGTCTCGGCGGGCGTATAGGTGTAATACTGAACTGCTTTAGCAGCAGGCTTCTGTGCATCATTGTCACCAGCAGCGACATCGTCCCCGGCTTCGCCAATCAGGACACGCTCGGTCGGCTGCTCGGCTTCTTCGGCAGCGGAAAGCTTGCGCTCAGCGTCGGCCGCGGGAGCCTTCACCTTGTTAAAGAGTTTCTGCACGGCACCTGCCGCAGAATCAGTCACGCTCGACACAGCATTGCTGGCCTCGGCCATGCTACCGGTGACCTCAGAAATGTCGCGAACCACGGCTTCGACCTCTACGAGATTGGAGGTAAGGGCATCAACTGCCGTCTTGCTCGACTTAAGCAGCGGCTCCATCTGGGCAAGCGCCGGCGTAAGCTCATCGACAGCGCCATCGAGCTTTGCCACCACAGGCTGAGCCTCGGCGATGGTGTTGTTGAGGTCGTTAACGGTCTTATCGAGCGAGTCGACAACGGTGCGGGTCTTGCGCAGGGTAAGCGCGAGCTCAACGATGGCCCACACGCCGGCAACGGCGAGCAGCAGCAGGGCGATTTGAATGGGACTCATACAAGCCTCCCGGAAGAATCGAAATACAGACGCTTTTCATGGTACCCCAAAGGGGACCGAACATGCCAAGAGCAGCAACGTGGGACAAAATTATCAGCAGCTACTTCGGTGCATTCCCGCTGCGGTCGCGTTCGCTTTGCTCTACGCGCCACTCTTCCCAGCCGCGCCCGGCAGGCTGCCAGAACGCACCGCGCTCCAGCCCCTCGGGCAAATAGCGCTGATCGACCCAGCCTTCGGGATAATCGTGCGGGTATTTATACACACCGTAGTCGTCGCTGCCTGGGCGATGGCGATCGCGCAGATAACTCGGCACCTCGCGAAGCCCACTAGAATGGATATCGGCCAGCGCCGCATCAATCGAAGCCTCACACGCGTTGGATTTAGGGGCCAAACACACATAGAGTGCAGCCTGAGCCAGGTTAATGCGGCACTCGGGATAGCCAATGACCTCGGCAGACTTAAACGCGGCATGTGCCACCAAAAGCGCCTGTGGGTCGGCGTTGCCAACATCCTCAGAAGCATGAATCATAATGCGACGGGCGATAAACTTAGGATCCTCCCCCGCATCGATCATGCGCGCAAGCCAGTAGACCGTGGCATCGGGATCGCTACCACGCATGGACTTAATGAACGCACTGATGATGTCGTAGTGCATGTCACCGTTTTTGTCATACGTAAAACCGCGACGCGGATTGGCAATCTTTACGTCATCCACGGTGATGGGATAACGCTCCCCCGCCGCCGGCGCTGGCGTTCCCTCGGTATCGGGACGCGTGACGGCAATCTCGCTCGCAAGTTCGAGCGTCGTGAGCGCCGAGCGAGCGTCACCCGCTGCCAGCGTGCAGATGGTCTTAACCGTATCCTCATCGGCCGAGAACTTGCCGTTCAAACCCTGCGGAGCCTCGAGTGCACGCTCGATCAGCGTGGCAATGTCCTCGTCTTTAAGATGCTCAAGCTCCACCACGCGACCGCGCGAGAGCAATGCCGAGTTGACCTCGAAGTACGGATTCTCCGTCGTGGCGCCAATCATAATAACGGTACGGTTCTCAACCGCATGCAGCAATGCATCCTGTTGTGACTTCGAAAAGCGATGAATCTCGTCGATAAACAGGATGGTGCGACGGTCGTACGTATTCAGACGCGTCTTGGCCTCGTCAATCACGCGGCGAAGATCCTTTACGGTGCCCGTCACGGCGCTGACTTCGACAAACTCACTCTTGGTATGGTTGGCGATAATGTGGGCCAGCGTCGTCTTGCCCGTACCGGCCGGCCCGTACAGTATCACGCTCGAAAGCACATCGTGCTCGATCGCGGCACGCAACCATGAGCCCTTACCGACGGCCTTTTGCTGGCCCACATACTCGTCGAGCGAATTGGGGCGCATGCGAACCGCAAGCGGCGCATTCTGAAAGGAACGCTCGCGCGTCGAAGCAGAAAAAAGGTCGTCCATAGCCATCCCGTGTATCAATCAAAAACGTTTTCCACTAACAGTATACCGAATTAATACGAACTACCGTTCGTTAATATAGGTACGGTGCGGAAACTCCAGACCAGGGAACAGCTTGCTCGTGAGCTCACAGAAATAGCCATCCGTCATGCTCGCGATATAATCCACCACGGCTTGATCCTTGTCGTCCTGCCAGGCATAGGTGCGATCGTAGTAGGAAAGTTGCTGCTCAATGCGCGAAATATGGTGCTTAAAGATGTAAGAGGACTCGTCGCCACTGTTTAGATCCCGCAGACAACGGTCGTAGAGCTTTACGAACGCCTCGCGCAGCTCCGCCTCGGAATCGCCCTCGATACCGCCCTTGCTATAGATCCTCTCGTAGTTCTCCCGCTTGGCACGGCGAATTTCCTCAAACAGGTCCTCGCTCATCTCGATGCGCGGCTTACCATAGCTGTGCTCAACGATATCGATGGAGGCATGCGTGAGGATCCAACTGTTGTAGGCACCGCCCCGGCCATCATCTAAAGCGTCGGGCGAAAGCAGGCCCGCCGCAATCGCATCCTGACGGTCACGACCGACGTAGGCAAGGATATCCGAGATGCGAACCACGCAGCCCTCGAGCGTCATGGGACGCAGGTGTCCAATGGCGCCATAGCCCGTGGCAATACAGTCCTCAACCGTCTGATCGAACTGGTCAAAGGAGCCCATGTCCGAGAGCTCAAACACACGCTGCTCGTACTCGCCGTTATGGCATAGCACGCCGTCGAGCGTCTGGAGCGACACGTTGCGGCCATACAACGCGTCGAGCACGCGGACCGACTGCACATTATGGAAAAAATAACGCCCCGTGCGCTCATGATAGATATCGTTGAGGAAGCGCTCGCCGGCATGGCCGAAAGGCGTGTGTCCCAAGTCGTGACCCAGGCCAATCGCCTCGATCAGATCGCAATTGAGCCCCAGGGCGCAACCGATATCGCGCGCAATGCGCGAGACAAGCTGCACGTGCAAACCGCGGCGCGATAGATCGTCATTGCTACGGAAGCTAAAGACCTGCGTTTTGCCCGCATAACGGGTGTACGCCGGAAGATGAAGTATCTTTTCGGTATCGCGCATAAACGCCGGACGCATAAGCGTGCCTTTGTCGGCGGCGCGATCAATACGACGAATGACCTGTTCGTCGTTGCAACGATACGGGTTGACATGGCCCGAAGCGCGATCGGCGGCAATGCGCTCGACAAGTTCGGGCGACAACGCCGAGGGAATACGGTCCATGCGCGCCTTAATGACGGCCGTTTCTTGATTAGTTGCCATGGCATGCTCCTTAAGAAGGATGCGCAATCGGTTACAAAGTGCAGCCCACGACCTCGATTATGGCAAAAATCGGCACCAAAAACGGGAGCAATGGCAGGGAGCGCGATTTCGTGATGAGGCAGGAGAGGGCAAGGACCAGGAGCGCGGCGGCAAATGACACGATGCCACCCATAGGATCGAGCGTGCAAAGCGCGAAGAGTGCCTTAGCATCTCCCATGCAGATGCCGGGAGCGCAGCGAACACGACGCCAAAACGACTCAGTGAGCACAAGGGCAAGGTAGACGATGACCGCAAGACCGGCGTGGTCAAGCGCCGTGTTAACGCCTTTGTCGAGCCAAACGCCTGCTAATGCCGCCACCGCGCACGCAGCGGCAAGCTCATTGGGAAAACGTCGCTCACGGGCATCAATCGCCGCGCCGGCAAAGATGCAAATCCAAAACGGGATATAGAACATCGGACTCCTCCTCGAGCTGCATAGCAAAAGCAAAAACCACCACAAAGGTGCCTCTCCCCTTTGTGGTGGTTTTGGTGGTGATTATTTGGCGCCTTGCATGACCTCGTCAAGGGTGACGTTGACGGCGTGCTGCGTCGGCACCCAGTCGACCTTCAGGAACAGCGCAGCCACCGTGATGGGGATATAGCTGAACATAAAGATCGGGAAGGTAAACAGGTTAGTCACCAGGCGCCACTTTTGCGCGCAGTGAATATGCTTGTACTCAAAGATAGTCGTGAGCAGCGCTAGGATGAAGAAAGTCTGATACATCATCGCGAAGGTCATAATGAGCGAAGCAGCGCACGCCTGCATCTCGACTTCGGTTGCCAAGAAACCATGCGAAAGGCCACCCACAATCAAGAACGTCGCATTAGCGAGCATCGAGATCAAGGACAGCAGCATACCCGGGGCGATGGTCATAAACATGTCGTAGGCGGCAAAGCGATGATAGCGGAAGGTCGATTTGACCAGGTGCTTACCGTAGGTAAAGAACACCTGGTAGAAGCCCTTGGTCCAGCGCATGCGCTGTTTCCAGGACGCCTTAAACGTCACGGGCTGCTCGTCAAAGAACTCCGCAGGCGCATAACCGATGCGAATGCCGTGAATGGCGCAGAACGTGGTGAACTGAATATCCTCGGTCAGCGTATGGAACTGCCAACCGTGCATGCCCTCGATAACGCTGGCGGAGATGAGGTAGCCCGAACCAGAGACAGCGCAAGAAGTCTTGCAAATGTTGCGCGCGTTGTTGAGAAAGCGCGCCTCGCGCAGATACCACGTAGCATTAGCCGCCGAAATCCACGAGCTGCCGAAGTTTTTGGAATTGCGATAGCTCGTGACCACATGGAAGCCCTGGTCAAAGGCATCGTTCATCTTGGAGACGTAATCGCGGGAGATGACGTTATCGGCATCGAAGATAAAGTAACCTTCAAACGTATCCGGATACTCGTTAAGGATACGGTCGAAACCAAAGTCCATGACCCAGCTCTTACCCTTGCGGGCAAGGTCGTTGCGCTCATAGACAATGGCGCCCGCCTCGCGCGCAAGCTGTGCCGTGTTGTCGGTGCAGGCATCGGCGACCACAAAGACCTCGATAAGCTCGGACGGATAATCCTGGTCCTTGATGGAGCGAACGAGGTTGGCGATCACGGCCTCCTCGTTATGCGCCGCGATAAAGAAGGCATAGCGGTGGAGTTTTTTGGCCTTGGGAGGCGCGACCTCGCCACGAAGAGCACCGATGACAAAGAAGACCACCTGGTACAGAAAGCAGACCGTGAGCAGCGTGACGACAATCTGGTTGAAGATCACGATGGGCGTGTTGGTTTGTAAAAAGGCGAGCATGCAGGCTCCCAGGAACGCGTTACGTAAACAATCGTATATCTTACCGCAGGCTAGGGGCGTTCAAGAAACCACCTAATACTGACTAGGCTTCGAGAAGACCGAGCTGAGGAACGATCTCGTCGCCGGCAGCGGTGCGACCAAGCGAGCGCGGGGCCAGGTCGTCAAGAACCGCAGCGAGATCCCACGGCAGCTCGTCGCGGCACTCAATGCGCTCCCCCGTCACGGGATGGTCGAATGCAACACGCCAGGAATGAAGGAATTGCCTGGTCAGACCCTGATCGGCGCGTGCATCGCACTTGCCGTAGAGCGGATCGCCCACGCAGGCGTGGTTGATATGGCGCATATGCACGCGAATCTGATGTGTGCGGCCCGTAAACAGGTGGCACTCGACGAGCGTATAGCCGTCGTCAAAACGCGTGGAATCGAAGCGCTCGAGGACCTTAAAGGTCGTAATGGCCTGGCGCGCGAAAGGATCGTCCGAAACCGCCATCTTGACACGGTCACGCGTAGAACGGGCAATGCCGGTGTTAATGGTGCCCTCATCCATAGCGATATGTCCGTGAACGAGCGTGATATAGCGACGATCGAGCGTGCGCGTGCGAATGAGATTTTGGAGTGCGCGCTGCGTGTCGTCGTCTTTTGCCGCAAGCATGAGGCCCGAGGTATCGCGATCTAAACGATGCACGATGCCGGGGCGGTCCTCACCCTGCACGGTACCCAGATGGTCAATGCCGCAGTGGTAGACCAGAGCGTTCGCAAGCGTGCCGCTCTCGTGGCCATGGGCGGGATGGCACACCAGGCCGCGCTGCTTGGAGAGCACGATGAGGTAGTCGTCCTCGTAACGGATATCGAGGGGGATGGCCTCGGGAATCACATCAGTGGGATCATGCGGCTCGGGCAGGTCGACCGAGATACGGTCACCGGAGCGCACAGCATATTTTTTTGATAGGCAGGTCTCGCCGTTCACGATTACGGCGCCGCCCTCGATCAGATGCGCGCAGGCAGAGCGCGTGGGGCAGCCGTCGTTGGCACCCAGAAAGGCGTCGAGACGCTGGCCAGAGCAATCGTCGGTAACAAGAATATGGATGTCGGCCATTAACGCTCATTCCTTTCGCGAATCTTGCGGGCACGCTCCCCACGCTGCTTGGCTTTGCGCTTGGCGCGGGCCTCATCACGGGCATTGAGCTCGGCAGTCGCATCGACTTCGCGGACCGCAGGGCTCAAGAACATGTAGCCGATGAGGGCAAGCACAACGCCTACGGTGATGCCGATATCGGCCACGTTAAAGACGGGAAAGTCGATGAAGGTGGTGGCAATAAAATCGGTCACAAAGCCAAAAGTCAGACGGTCGATCGCGTTGCCAATGGCGCCGCCCGCGACCATAGCCATGCCCACAACCTCCAAGCGAGCAAGCTGGGGCGCGCGAAGCAAGTACACGGCAATAGCGATAATGACCGCCAACGCCAGCACGGCAAACGCGATGCCATGCCCCTCGCCCATGCTAAAGGCAGCACCGATATTGCGGACAAATAGAAAGTCGATCACACCGGGGATAACAGTCACATGCAAAGCGTCGCCCGCGGCACGAACCGCAAGCTTGGTCAGCTGGTCAACAAGCAGCACAACCAGCGCCACCCCACCAGCAACACCCAACCGCCAACGCAAAGGCGGCGTCATATCCCCAGCACGACCCAAATCAATCCCCTACCCTCAAGAACATCGAATTCCGTTTAACGCAATTAACCATCTTATATTGCCACACGCAGAGCGCACGACATATTCGCTAACGCCAGATAAATAACCCGCATAAAAAGAAAGCGACATTCCGAATAACGGAATGTCGCTTGATAGCTTTCGACTAAGAGCGAAAGCGAAAGAAAACCTTTAGCTCCAGCAATGGAAACGCCGCGCTATCGTCACCAACAGCGAAAACGTCCCTAAGCGAGCAAGGTGACGTGAAAGAGGAGGGAAGCGTACTTTGGTACGCGACCGACGATTGAACGTCAGATTGCCGCTTAGGGGCGTTTGCAGCGTCGGTAGGTTACGGCGTTCTACGAACGCCGTAACCTACAAAGCACCGGCGCAGCGCTTGCAAATATGTGCGTGGCCGTTGTACTCGCCGACGGTGGTGCGGTAGTTCCAGCAACGGTCGCAGCACTCGCCCTCGGCAGCCTCGATGGCAACGGAAAGCTCCTCGCCCTGGGTCAGCTCAACATCGGAGACGATGTAGAACTCGGCCAGGTCGACGGCCTTGTCGCCGGTCAGCAGCGCGTACATCTCGGCGGGAACGACCGCCTTGACGCGGACCTGCTGGCTCTTAGTGAAGGTGCCGGCGGAGCGGGCATCCTCAAGGGCCTTGGTCACGGCGCTACGAAGCTCGAGCGAAGCCTCGAGCACGCCCTCAAACTCATTGGCCTCGTCGACAGTAATGGGCGACTTGTACCAATCGAGCAGCGCGGCGTACTTCTGGTGATCGACGCAGCCGGCGGGCGCATAGGCCATGGCCTCGTCGACCGTGTAGGACAGGATCGGCTGCAGGTCGCGCATGAGCATCGAGAAGAGCTCGGCAAGCACGGTCTGGGCGCTGCGGCGCTCGAGCGAGCCGGGCTTCTCGCAGTACAGACGGTCCTTCAGGGCGTCGAGGTACACGTTGGAGAGCTCGGTAACCACGAAGTCATAGAGTGCACGGTAGGCGCGCGGGAACTCGTAGCTGGCGTAGGCGTCGTCGACCTCGGCCTGGACCTGGGTCAGACGGGCAACCATGAGCTTGTCGAGCGGCAGCAGGTCGGCAAAGGCGACACCGTCGGTCTCGGGCTCAAACTGGCCCTCGAGCTCGGAGAGCAGGAAGCGCAACGTGTTGCGGAAACGACGGTAGGCATCGGACGTACGGGCGAGAATCTCGTGGTCGATGGAAACGTCAGAGCTGGTGTCGACCGAGGCGACCCACAGGCGGATGATGTCGGCGCCCATCTCGTCACAGACCTTGTTGGGGTCGATGACGTTGCCGAGCGACTTGGACATCTTGCGGCCCTGGCCGTCGAGCGTGAAGCCCTGCGAGACGACTGCCTTGTACGGAGCGTGGCCGTTGGCACCCACCGAGGTGAGCAGCGAGCTCTGGAACCAACCGCGGTGCTGGTCGGAGCCCTCGAGGTACACATCCGCCGGGTACTCCAGCTCGGGGCGATACTCGCAGACGGCCTTCCAGGAGACGCCGGAGTCCCACCACACGTCGAGGATGTCCTTATCGGCCTTGAGGTGATGGCCACCGCACTTGGGGCAGACGCAGGCCTCGCCCAGGTAGCTCTCGGGAGCGTCGGTGAACCAGGCGTCAGAGCCTTTCTCGTGGAAGAGCTTGATGACGGCGTCGAGCGTAGCGTCGTTCATGACCTTCTCGCCGCAGTCGGCGCAGGTGTAGCTGGGGATAGGCACGCCCCAGTTGCGCTGACGGCTGATGCACCAGTCGGGACGCTGCTCGACCATGGCGCCGATGCGGTTGGCCGCGTGGGCCGGATACCACTTGACGTTCTCACGGACCTCTTTGCCAGCCTGCTCGCGCAAACCGGTCTTGTCCATCGAGACAAACCACTGGTCGGTGGCACGGAAGAGCACCGGGTGCTTGCAGCGCCAGCAGTGCGGATAGCTGTGCGTGATCTTCTTCTCGAGAACCAGGGTGCCGCGCTCGCGCAGGAACTCGATGATGTGCGGGTTGGCCTCATCGGTATCCATACCGCTGAAGGGACCACCGGTGCCAAACTCCTCGCCGGTGTAGAACTTGCCGTCATCATCGACCGGCATGCAGATGTCGGTAATGCCCTCCTTGAGGCAGGCAAAGTAGTCGTCGACGCCGTGGCCGGGCGAGTTGTGGACGATACCGGTACCGTCATCGACACCGACGTAATCGGCCAGCAGCGCCACGCCCTCAACACCGTCAAAGATCGGCTGCTTGTAGTGGATGTGGTGGAACGTCTCGGCGGGAACCACATAGGGCTCGCCGTCGACCATGACCGGGGTGTACTCCCAGCCAAACTCCTCGCAGCACTTGGGAGCCAGGTCCTCGAGCATGACCTCGGCACGGCCATCGTGCTCAACGGCGACATAGGCGGCGCCGGGCTTAAGGGAAACGGCCTGGTCAGAGGGGATGGTCCACGGCGTGGTCGTCCAGATGATAAAGTCGACCGGGCCGTCGAAGTTCTCGAGGCCGGCGGGCTTGGAAGTCATCTCGAAGCGCACGAAAATGGACGGGCTCGTCTCGTCGGAGTACTCGATCTCGGCCTCGGCCAGCGCGGTGTGGCAGTGCTTGCACCAGTGAACCGGCTTGTGACCGCGATAGATCATGCCCTTATCGAACATGGCCTTGAAGACCTCGATGTCGGCGGCGTCGTGCTGGTGATAGAGCGTCAGATACGGGTTGTCCCAGTCGCCAAGCACGCCCAAGCGACGGAAGCCCGCCTTCTGGAGCTCGATGTTCTCGACAGCGAACTCGTTGCAAAGCTCGCGGATCTTGGCCGTGGAGGTCTGGTTGAACTTCTCGGTGCCGAGCTTTTCCTCGACCTTGTGCTCGATCGGCTGACCGTGGCAGTCCCAACCGGGGACATAGGGAACTTCGCAGCCCTGCATCATCCAGTAACGGTTGATCATGTCCTTGGAGATCTTGTTCATGGCATGGCCGATGTGGATCGGACCGTTGGCGTACGGAGGACCGTCGTGCAGCACGAACTTCTTGTGACCCTCGTTCTTCTTCAGAACCTGCTCGTAGACCTTGTTGTCCTGCCAGTCCTTGAGTCGCTTGGGCTCAGACTTGGAAAGACCGGCACGCATGGGAAAACCGGTCTTGGGCAGATTCATCGTCTGCTTGTACTCGTTTGCCACGGTACCCCTTTCATGTCGTGGGCGCGCACGCCCGATGGGCACGAAAAAAGCGCCCGTCCCTGCAAGCTGGGACGAAGCGCCACAAAACGGGCTGCACGCCCGCAAAAGCTCTTCGCTTAACCACCCAGCTTAGATGCCCTCGCCCGCGTATTCGCGCGCTCGCATCCGTTACTCGGCTGGCCTGTATCGACGACCATCTCGGCGATGTCTACTAAGACGAACCTGCGCGGCACGTCCGTTGGGACCGCAGCTCCGGGGTGATTTTCATCGGTCGCATGCACGGGTTCTCAGCGCTCCCCACTCTCTGTAGCATGCGGACGGCCGACTACTCGTCCCCATCAACGCTTATGTGGAGTATGCTAGCACGTTCCGCGCCGGCGAAAAACCCTCAACACTGGTTTTATACGTTCGAAATTTCTCGCTATTACAGCCCTTCTCTAGGAGCAAAATACCTGAAAGCACTTTATCGAAAGAAAGAAGGTTGCCATGCGCACGATTGGAATGAGTGATTATACCGTTGGCGAGGAGTGCTTTACCGAGCTGCCCGCCGCACTGGCCGAGTACGGAGCGACCAAGGTTGCCATCATTGGCGGCAAACGTGCACTGGCTGCAGCGCTGCCGGGCATCGAGGCGGCACTTGAAGGTACCGATGTCGAGATTCTGGAGACGCGCGTCTACGGCACCAACAGCACGCGCGCCAATATTGCCAAGGTCGTGAACTCCCCCGCTTGCCAGCAGGCAGACGTGCTTATCGCCTGTGGCGGCGGCAAGGCACTCGACACCGTCAAGACAGCGGCCATCGAGCTCAAGAAGATCGTCTTTACCGTACCGACGATTTGCTCCAACTGCTCGGCCGCGACCGCCATTGCCGTTGTCTACAATGACGATGGCTCGCTCGAGGGCTATTCGTACCCCAACCGACCGGCGCACATCTTCATCAACCCCAAGATCATCGCCGAAGCTCCGGCGGAATACTTCTGGGCCGGCGTGGGCGATGCCCTGTCTAAGCAGCCTGAGGTCGAATACGCCACGAGCGCCGGTAATTTGGAGCACACCGCCGGTCTTGGCCTGGCACTCGCCCACACCTGCTCCGAGCCGCTGTTTACCTATGGCGTCCAGGGGCTTGAGGACGTGCACCAGGACCTGTCGAGCGAAGCCGTCAAGCAGATCGCGCTCGACATCGTGGTCAACACGGGCTATGTCTCGAACCTGACCAACCAAAACGATTACTACTACAACTCGAGCGTGGCGCACGCATTCTACAATGCGACGTGCAGCATTCCGCGCGAGGGAACCTATCTGCACGGGGAGGTCGTGAGCTTGGGCGTGCTCGTGCTGTTTGCCTATACGGGCGACACCGAGAACCTTGAGCGCTATGCTGCCTTTAACAAGCAGATGGGGCTGCCCGTGACGCTTGAGCAGGTCGGGCTTTCCGAGTCCGATATCCCGGCCCTGTGCGAGTACGCGCACGCCACCAACGAGTGGAAGCAGGGAAACCCCGAGCCCTTCACGGACGAAAAATTCGCCGCCGCCATCAAGGCCGCCGACGCCTACGGCCACACCCTCTAGCTCTAACCCAAAACCACCACAAAGGGGACAGGCACCTTTGTGGTGGTTTTTATTGCTCCAACATGCTGGGATCGAACTCGCTAGCCGGAATCACGCGGTACCCGTGACGCAGCAGCAGGTCGACGAAAACACCGTTACCCGCGGTGAGCGTACCGCTAAAGGTGCCGTCGTAGATGTGACCCGCACCGCACGAGGGGCTGCGGTCCTGAAGGATGCACGCGGCTATCTCTTCCGGTCCGCCCGCCTGCTCACACATATCGAGCGCACGTTGGGCACCCAGGCGAAACTCACGATCGAACGAGGCGCCCTCGCAGGTACGAACCTCGCCGTTCACAATCTCGGACGGCTTGCGCGGTGTGGGCAGACCGCCAAAGACCTCAGGGCACACCAACAGGACCTCGGTCCCTGTGCGTTCGCAAGCCTCGACCAGCTCGCGATGGTAGTTATCGAGCCCGTTATACTTGCAGCTCTCGCCCATCAAGCAGGCGCTCACCACGATCTTCATACATATCCCTCCCACGTAAAACGCCCCATTTGAGATAGAAACTCAAATGGGGCGTTCAACAATGTGCAACCAGCCTTACTGCTGCTTTGGCATCAGCGGATTCTCGCGCGTAAGGAGATTCATAAACTCCTCGCCCGTGATCGTCTCCTTCTTGTACAAATAACGAGCCAGCTCGTGGAGCTTAAACTTGTTCTCCTTCAGGATCTGCAGAGCGCGGTCATGCGCATCCTCGATCAGCTTGGCGACAATCGCGTCCACGCGCTCGGCCGTACCGGGGGCGCAGGTGAGCGACGTATCCTGGTTAAGGTACGCATTCTGAACGGTACCGAGCGCCATCATGCCAAACTCATCGGACATACCAAAGCGCGTCACCATGTTACGGGCGAGCTTGGTGGCCTGCTCGATATCGTTGGCGGCGCCGGTCGTCATCTCACCAAAGATGAGCTCCTCGGCTGCGCGGCCACCGCAATAGACGGCGAGCTTATCCAGGACCTCCTGGCGTGTGGTCAGGAAGCGCTCATCCTCCTCGACCTGCATGGTGTAGCCCAGAGCACCGCTCGTGCGCGGCACGATGGTGATCTTCGTGACCGGCGCAGAGCCCTTCTGGCGGGCGGCAACGATGGCATGGCCGATCTCGTGGTAAGAAACGACCTGCTTCTCGTGGTCGGACAGCACCGTAGACTTACGCTGCTGGCCGGCGATAACGACTTCCACCGACTCCTCAAAATCGTCCTGCGTGGCGCGTTTGCGACCCTCA
>CABUVB010000023.1 GCA_902494815.1 uncultured Collinsella sp.
ACCGGCACCTCGCGCCAAAAGAGCAGCGGCACGCCGGCCTCGGCGCAGCCCTCCTCAAACACGCGACGGGCATCCTCTACGCCCTTGTCGTCCTGCGGAAAGAACAGCATGGCCACGCCATAGTCGCCCTCTGCCGGCAGGATCTGGCCGCACTTTTGAGCCTCTTTACGGAAAAAGTGGTGCGGAACCTGGAACAGGATGCCAGCACCGTCGCCGGTATTCTTCTCGAGTCCCGTGCCGCCGCGGTGCTCCAAGTTGACCAGAATGGACAGCGCATCGTCCAGAATCTGGTGATGGCGCTCACCGTTGATATCGGCAAGCGCGCCGATGCCACATGCATCGTGGTCGAATTCGGGGCGATAAAGGCCCTGCTGCTGAGCGGAATCTGCCTGCATCGCGATCCTCCCCTAGATATTTAGACAGTCAGTTGAATAGGCATACTAGGAGCATCGCCGGCCCGTTGTGTTTCCCGCCCGTTTCGAAACAATCGCGTAACGCGCGCCCCACGAGTGGACACCGCCGACCTCAAGGGCGACAACAAGGGCCCCAGGTTCGGCCCGTAAGCTCACCGCTTCAAACATCTCAATCTGTAACAGAAAGACCCAATTTCCATCCCTAGTTGTTACAGATCAAGACATTTCGCAGCCCCCTTTCACCATCCTATTCAAATACAGCAATTTTGTTAGTCTTGATTAACTTTTGAGCCTAAAACGGGTATCCTTTGCGGCGTCAAGCAAACGGCACGCAGGAGCGCACCATGATCAACCATCTCAAACATCATTTTGGCTCCCGACGCACCGGCGGTCACGGAGGACTCGACATCGCACGGCATATCGGCCCCGGATTGCTCGTGACCGTCGGCTTTATCGACCCGGGCAATTGGGCCTCCAATATGGCCGCCGGCTCGCAGTTTGGCTACGCGCTGCTGTGGATCGTCACGCTGTCCACGATCATGCTCATCGTGCTGCAGCACAACGCGGCGCACTTGGGCATCGCCACGGGCATGTGTCTTGCCGAGGCCACGACGCGCCACCTGCCCCGCCTCGTCGGACGTGCGATACTCGGCAGCACGTATCTAGCCACGGTCGCCACCGCCATGGCCGAAGTGCTGGGCGGTGCGATCGCGCTTCAAATGCTCTTTGGCCTGCCCGTACGCGCCGGCTGCATCATCGTGGCGGCGGCATCGATTGCCATGCTCATGACAAGCTCCTACAAACGCGCCGAACGCTGGATCATCGCCTTCGTGGGCGTGGTAGGACTTTCGTTTTTAGCCGAGCTTGCACTAGTCAAGGTCGACTGGCCGCAAGCCACCGCAAGTTGGTTCACGCCCCGTATGCCCACCGGCTCAGCCGCGATTATCGTAAGCGTCCTAGGCGCGGTCGTTATGCCCCACAACCTCTTCCTGCACTCCGAGGTCATCCAATCCATGCACTTCGAAGGCCAAGGCGAGCAGGTTATCGAAGAACGTCTGCGCTACGAGCTCTTCGACACGCTCTTTTCGATGGGTGTGGGCTGGGCAATCAACTCGGCCATGGTCATCCTGGCCGCAACGACCTTCTTTGCGCACGGCATGGTCGTAGACGACCTCGCCGTCGCAGCGGCTACACTCTCCCCCATTCTGGGCCCGGCAAGCTCGACCATCTTTGCAGCGGCACTGCTGTTTGCGGGCATATCGAGTAGTGTGACGGCGGGCATGGCGGCGGGCACCATCACCGCGGGCATGTTCGACGAGGAATACGACATCCACGACCGACATTCCTCGATCGGGATGGCGACCTGTTTCGTCGGCGCAGTGGCGGCGTGCCTAGTCGTCCCGAATCCTTTTGAGGGTCTCATTTGGAGTCAGGCACTGCTGTCGCTTCAGCTGCCGATTACGGTCTTTGTGCTCATACGACTCACCAGTTCGCCCCGCGTCATGGGCAAATACGCCAACTCGCGCCCGCTCAACGCGTTGCTCGTAGGGATCGGCGCCATCGTGACGATTCTCGATGTCGTGTTGTTGACAGGGATGTAATGGGACGGGGCACCTACCCAGGCAAACGTCTCGATCTGTAACATCTAGACACGCTTTTGATGTCTAGATGTTACAGATCGAGATCATTCCGAGGGACAGCTCCGTTTGTCTCAATCTGTAACACGTAGACCCGTTTTGAGCCGTTAGATGTTACAGATTAAGACCAGAGGTCGGCCGGACTCACAACAGACAGGATCGGCTAACAGCAGCCGTGATCCCTTGGGGACGGAGGAAAAGGGCCCCGGCCGGGATATCCGACCGGGGTCCTTGGACAGAGCTATGTTCGGCTTTCGCCGTGTGCCTGCGAGTTACTCCTCGACGAGCTCAAACTGATCGGGGCCGACGCCGCACACCGGGCACACGTAATCCTCGGGCAGCTCGGGCGTATCGACCTCAACCTCGTAACCACAAACGACGCAAACGAACTTATACGTCTTCTTCTCCTCAGCCATGATGTTCTCCTCTCGAACGTGACTGCTGGTGTACTTGCTTATTAGTATATATTCTCAATAATATTATGCAAGTAGTTTTACAGCATTTCTACCCTTGGTACGAAGACGCCTTGGGCGGCGTCTTGCCCTTCAGCACCTTGTGGTAGTAGTCATAGGTCAACGGAGTCTCGCCGCTCAGACGCTCGGCATCTTCGACCTCGCCAATAAAGAGCAGGTGTGTGCCCACGTCAACAGTGTCGATCAAACGGCAGCTAAACAGGGCCGCCGCGTGCTCGGGCACATAGGGCATGCCCAGAGCCGTCTCGCGGGTCTCGTATTTGGCAAATTTGTCATAGTCGCTGCTGGTGCGAAACCCAAAGTTGCCAATGTAGAGCATATCGGCCGTCTGATCGATCACGGTCAGCGCAAAGGCCTTAGCAGACGCAATAACACCAGACGTGACATTTTCCTTGTTCACGGCAACCGAAATGCGCGGCGGCATGGACGTCACCTGCACCGCGGTGTTGATGATGCAGCCGGCACGCAGCCCGTCGGCCGCAGCACTCACCACATACAGGCCGCTCGGCATCGTAAAGAACGCAGTTTTGTCCATAACGACCACTCCCCTAACCCGGGTTGGAACCTCACGGAAGTATGTACCCACAAAAAGGCGGCGCCCATACCGGACGCCACCTTTGAGACATAGGTGTCATAACCGTGAGGAACATGAGACGCCCGCAGTTGCGGTGAAATAGGGACTGAATAGCCCATCAAACAGGCAAAACAGTCCGTATACCACCGCAACTTATACAGAGCGCCTAGCGGTTGCGTTCCTTGAGCGCGCGATCGATTTCGCGCTGAACGTCGCGCTTGGCCATATCCTCGCGCTTGTCGTAGAGCTTTTTGCCGCGACCCAGGCCCAGCAGCAGCTTTACACGACCATCGGTATTAAAGTAGAGCTCCAAAGGCACCAGCGCATAGCCGCGGTTGCGCAGTTTGCCGTCAAGAAAATCAATCTCCTTGCGATGCAGCAGCAGGCGGCGCCGGCGATCGGGATCACGATTCCACACGCCACCATGGCTATAAGGGTGGATATGCAGGCCGACGAGCCAGCACTCCCCGCCGCGGATCAGCGCGAAGGTATCGGTGATCTGGCAGGCACGCTCGCGAATCGACTTGACCTCGGTGCCGCTCAGTTCAATGCCGCACTCAAACGTCTCATCGATAAAGTACTCGTGATGCGCCGAGCGATTCTTGGAAATGAGCTTGTGTTCGCGCTTACTGGGCATCGCCGGCCTCCTTGGCTCCATCGGCGTTTGAGCCCGCAGTCTCGCGCTTTGCCTTGCGCTCGGCATTGAGCTCGGCATCGCTCTCGCGCACCAGTTTGATAATCGCCGCGCAGGCCTCCTCGCCCACCAAGTCGCGAGCACGTACCGTCAGGCGCGTCGCCTCCTGCTTGTCGCCGTCGCTTGCAGCATCGGTCGCACACATAATCAGGCAGATGGCAATCTCGGCCGAAGGCGAGGTCGGCACGCCTTGCAGGGCCAGTTCACCCATCACGTGGTCGTCGCTCTCATCAGCGGCATCCGGATAGGTGGTATGGATCTTGTTGAGCAGGCGCGTCGTATGCGCATCGTTGGGCGCCAAGCGCAGCGCCAGACGCGCGCAGCCCACGGCAGCCGAAATGTTCTCGGTCTCGGGCTCCAAGAAGTACTGACCTAGATTGGCGTAAGCGCGGGCGGCGCACTTGCCATCGCTTGCACGCTCCAGCACCGAGAACGAGAGCGATGCCCATTCCTGCTTGTCCTCGAGTGCGCGGAACAGCTCGGCCAAATCCAAGCGATAGTTGCAGTTCATGGGCTCCCAACGCACAGCCTGCATCAGGGCATTACGAGCGCTTACATAATCCTGCTGGCGAATGTAGGCAAACGCCATATCAGAGTACAGGCGGTCAAACGGCACCTCGACCTGCACGAGCTCGCGCGGATCCTTCTCCACGCGGCGATAGGCCAAGCGCTCAAACTTGCTATCGAAGCTAAAGTATTGGCGCTTCTCCTCCGTCTTGCACTCAGCGTCGATATACTCCTCGGCGAGCTCCACCAGACGCTCCAGCAGCGGCGTCGCCGTAGCCAGGTCGCCCTGCGCCAGATAGTTCTCGGCATACGTGATGTCTTGCAAGCTGATGGGCAGATCCATGGCTACTCCTCGATCTGAGCGAAACACGGCAGGCGCCGTATATACGGTCAATACACAAAACCCGGGTCTCTTACGAGGCCCGGGCGTTCAATTTTGGTAGCCCGTACCAGATTCGAACTGGTGATCTCCGCCTTGAGAGGGCGGCGTCCTAAACCGCTAGACGAACGGGCCATATGTAGCAAATGCAATGGCTGGGATGGAGGGAGTCGAACCCCCATTGACGGAACCAGAATCCGCTGTCCTGCCATTAGACGACATCCCAATGACTGCATCGCTGCGCTCGGCTGTGCCTTTGCGCAAGAAAGAAATATACGGGAAGTCTCGCCGTGACGCAAGCCCCAATTTTGACTTTTTTGAAATTCAGTCAAATTGGCCTTATTTAGTCCAACCCGTGAAGGACCTGTGAAGCCGACCGCTGTACACGAGGGGCAAAACGCCGCGAGCGGTAGCCGTCAACCGTTGGCAGATTCTACCGTGAAAACGATAGCACCAGGCAACACAATCGAAGTATCAATGATCGCGTAGATATCGAGGCGCCATGGACGAAGAGCTTGATTACCTATGGGAGACCCTGGGCCTCGAGATCACTGCCGACCTTTGGCCCGAACGGGACAAAATTCACCCCACGTTACGCCCCGCCATTACTGTGGTGCAGGCAAAATACCGCCGTGCATCCTTTTTGATCATGCGGATGTCATGGCACGCGGGACTACCCGACCTTAAGCGAATCCAGGCAAGTCTCGTCGAGCTGTCCGGCATGCCGACCGTCATATCCGAGGCGCACCTGGAACAGCGTCAGCGCGAGCGACTGCAACAGCAGCGGATTCCCTTTATCTGCCCTGGCGTTCAGGCATATCTGCCCTTTATGGACGAGGAGTACTGGAGCGGCAAGCCCAACAAGCACGTAAAGGTCTACGATCCGCACGAATGGGCACAGCTGGCGGACTGACTGGGGCAGGCCCGCCGACGGAAAGTGCGTCCCAGATTTCAAGCTCAAACTGGTCCCCACTTTCCCGTCGAGCCCTCAACCGGAAACCGTGTCCCACAATCGAAGCTCAGAATGGGACGTGCTTTCCGCAACCGGCCACTTTGGGAAAGTGCATCCCATTCTGGAAGCGAATTCCGGGTCGCACTTTCCGCAGCCGCTACAGCAACGCCTCGGCCCAAGCCGATTTCCTAAAGCCGGGAATCGCAAAGTCGTCGCCCACCAGCAGCGGACGCTTGACCAGCATGCCGTCGGTCGCCAGCAGCTCGTAGCACTCCCGATCCGTCATGCCCGCATCCAGACGCGCCTTCAGGCCCAGCTCTCGATATTTCATGCCCGACGAATTAAAGAAGCGCCGCACCGGCAGCCCCGAACGGGCAATCCAGGTCGCAAGCTCATCAGCCGTGGGATTGTCCAAAACGATATCGCGGTCGATATACTCTACCCCATGTTCGTCCAGCCATGCCTTGGCCTTCTTACAGGTCGAGCACTTGGGATATTCAACAAACAGTACGGTCATGGGAATCCTCCGAATATAGATCGGCCAACGCAGGCACACGCCACACGAGGCGCCTTCGTATGATGGGCCAATTGTAGCCCACGGGTCACACGCTAAACGAACCGTACCCCGAATCCGCGTTTGATGAACGGCAGCAGCTCCATTGCCTCGGGCGTGATATGGCCCGCAACGTTCATGCGCTCGTCACCGGGAAGATCGACCCGCGCAATCTCAAGCTCGCCTTCGTAGCGCCCATATCCGCTATTGCCCACAGCGATCGACCCCGCCTTTCGCGGCAGGCCGGCTCCGGAATCCGTCGGCACGGAATCCGGCTTAAGCGTCGTACGTGACTCCTGAGACCTAAAGATGAGGACGCTCGAGTCGGGCCGGTCGTGATGAATCTGCCCGCGCACATAGGCATAACCGGGCTCAAGCTCGCATTGCAGGTCCACGTATCCGGCGGAAACTTGAGCAAACTGCGCCCAGCCCGCATCGGATAGATCGGGGTCGCCGACCAACACAATGTCGCAATCGGCGCCATGTGCAAGCTCAAGCATATTGAGAGCAACCTTTGACGCGCGACCGCGCTGCGCCTCGACCGTCGGCAGTCCCTCGAATACCGGCCCGCGAACGTTAGCATCACCCGGCACAAAAGCCATGATTTCGAATCCAAGCGCCGCAAGACGAAGATTCGTCCGAGCAACATCTTCAAGAGCTAAACCGGTATAAGGCTTGGGGTAAAAATTGTGGCAGGCGGCAAAACGAGTCACATCGGCACCGGCCTCACGCCACGATGCGATTTCATCAGAACTCACCGTCGATGCATTGACCACAATGTGAAATACACCGGACAGCTCCGCGACCCGCTGGGCGCTAAAGCCATAGTCCAAACGAAGGTATTCCAACCCCAGATCGCGCAGGTCCTCGATGCGCTCAAGCCCGAGCAAATCGCACGTGCGAGGCCCCACATCGGCAATGAGCGCAATGCCGCGGGCGGAAAGCAGCGACAGCACATGACGGACCTTATCGGCATACGCCGCTCCCCCATCCTCGGGAATATGCAGCGAGGTGAACGCATAGCGCGCACCCGCCGCGGCACCACGCTCAATCGTCCGCTCAATATCCTGCAGAGGGCTGGAAAGATAAATCGAAATACCCGTTTTCACGCTTCAACGCTCCTTTAAAAAAGGCCGGCGGAGCAGTTAGCCCCGCCGGCACAACCATATCATCAAGAAATCTGCCGCGCGCCGCGAACCCTGAGCAACACGGCTCGCGATATCAAACTACTCGCCAAAGAACTCGTTGATCTTCTGCTCGTCGACGCCAAAGAACCACGTCAGGACAAAGCCGGCGGCATAGGCAAGCAGCATAGCGGCAACGTAGCCGAGCTGCTGGCCAGGAACGACGATCAGCAGGCCAAACAGACCGGAAACGCCCTGAGAAACCGTGCCGATGTGAAGCAGCGCCGCGAGCGCGCCGCCAAATCCGGCACCCAGGCAGGCCGTCACAAACGGACGAACGAGCGGCAGCGTAACAGCATACATCAGAGGCTCGCCCACACCCAGGATTCCAACGGGAATGGACTCTGCGACGTACTTCTTGAGCTTGGCGTTCTTGGTCTTAAAGTACAGCGCCAAACCGGCACCGACCTGGCCGCCGCCAGCCATCATAAGGATGGGAAGCAGGTAATTGATACCCTTGGTAGCGCCGTCGGGATCGTTGAGCATAGCGTGGATCGGCGTGAGCGCTTGATGCAGGCCGACGGACACCAGCGGCAAGAAGCCTGCCGACAGGATATAGCCGCCCAGGACGCCCAGCTTCTCGAAGATAAAGGTCAAAACGCTAAAGATGGCAGTCGTCAGCCATGCGCCAACCGGCTGGATGACGAGCATCAGAGCAAAGGCGCCGATGATGAGCACCAGCAGCGGGGACAAGAACGTGTCGAGTGCGTTGGGCATAATCTTGCGAATCTGACGCTCCATCCAGGCAAAAAATGCGCCAGCGATGAGAGCCGCGATCATGCCGCCCGCTGCGGGGTTGTACTGCGCATTGGTGAGCGGCAGCAGAATGGCAGTGGCAGGATCAGCCGCGCCAGGCGCAAGCAGGGGCATGGCACTGTTGGCGATGCACATCATGCCGGCGATGCCGCCCAGCGCAGCGGAACCACCAAACTCACGTGCCGCGTTATAGCCCACCAAGATGGGCAGATAGGCAAACAGGGCCCAGCCCATGGAACGAATGCCCTGGTACCACCACTCGCCTGCAAGCGCGCCTGCCGTCGAAACGTTAATGACGTTGCAGATACCGTTGATGAGGCCAGCCGCAATGATGCCGGGAAGCAGGGCGACGAAGACATTGGAAATCTTCTTGAGGAAGGCCTGAACCGGCTTAGACTCGTACTTGGCCTTCTGCGCGGCCTTGTTTGTGGCCGCAGCGTCAACCACGCTCTCATCGGCAACGCCTTTCGCAAGGCCAGTGAGCTTGGAGAACTCCTCGAGCACCTTATTCACCTTGCCCGGACCCAGCACGATCTGCATCGTGTCGTCCTCGACCAGGCCCATCACGCCGTCGAGTGCCTTAATGCCCTCCGTGTCGACGTTGCCCGCGTCTTTGACGGTCACGCGCAGGCGCGTCATGCACGCCGCGTTTGCCAGCACGTTGTCTTTACCGCCCAAAAGGTCCAGCAGCTTTTGAGCCAGCTCTTTGTTCGTCATAACTCCTCCTTGTATTGGGTATCTCGTCTGGATGTCATATCAGCTCACGCCGCGCACCTATTGGGCGTCGGCATTGCTCTTCTCATGGCCACTCACCGCAGCACGGACATGGCCTCGCGCCCGCTCAAGAGCTACCGTAGCCTGCTCGGCATCGCAGTCCAACAGTACCGAGACAATAGCGGTTTTTACGTGGCCGCCGGCATCTGCAAGCGCCTGAACGGCGCGCTCGCGCGTGCAGCCGGTCGCCTCCATCACGATGTTCTGGCCGCGCACCACCAACTTCTCGTTCGTCTGCTGCACATCGACCATCAGGTTTTGGTATACCTTGCCGATCTTGACCATGGCACCGGTCGAAATCATGTTGAGAATGAGCTTTTGAACCGTTCCCGCCTTGAGCCTCGTTGAGCCGGTCAGCACCTCGGGACCGGGCACGGGCTCAATGGCAAGATCTGCGCTCTCCCCGATCTTCGACCCTTGGTTGCAGGCAATTGCAATGGTCTTGCACCCAGTTGCCTTGGCGTACGCAAGGCCGCCCACCACATAAGGAGTACGGCCGCTTGCCGCCAGGCCAACGACAAGATCCTTGTCCGAGAGTCCACGCTCTCGCAGGTCGTTCGCGCCAAGCTCATCGCTGTCTTCGGCACCTTCGACAGCCTTGATAAACGCCGTCTCGCCTCCGGCAATGAGCCCGACAATCAGATCGGGTGACACGCCAAACGTGGGCGGACACTCCGAAGCGTCGAGTACGCCCAGACGACCGCTGGTGCCTGCGCCCATGTAAAAGACGCGCCCGCCGCGCTCGAGTGCCTCAGCAGCCCAGTCGATTGCTGTGGCAACCTGGGGCAACACTTTCGTGACCGACTGGACGGCACGAAGATCCTCATCGTTCATCGTCGTGACGATTTGCAGCGATGTCATCGTATCGAGGTCCATTGACCTTTGATTACGCTGTTCGGTCGTGAATTTTGTTAAATCGAGCATTTCATTCACCTCATCTTTCCTGTTTCTCGATGTAGTTTTGCTTAATGACATGCGTCGCCCGTTCGTAGTCGCTGGCAACGTAAGCAGCGTACAGGGCATCGACAACCATAAGCTGGGCCATACGCGAAGCCATGGCACCGCTGCGGACCAAGGGTTCACTCGCAGCGACGCCGAGCACGGCATCGGCCATGGTGGCAAGCTTGGATGATCCATCTACTTTGGTAACGGCCACTACGGGACAGTTGTGGCGTTGAGCCTCGGCGGTGCAGTCCAGCACCTCTTGCGTCAAGCCCGAGTAACTAAAGGCGATTGCCATATCGCCCTCATGCATGTTCTTGGCACATAAGAGCTGATCATGCCAGTCGTCGTACAGATGGCACTCTTTGTCGACACGCATGAGCTTTTGCGCCAGGTCGTGCGCGACCAAACGAGAAGCACCAATACCGAACAGATTGACCGCGCGTGCCCGCTTAAGACGGGCCGCGCATCGCTCCAAGACGGTGTAATCGAGCGTTCGCGCCGTCGCCTCGATCGTACGCACGTTGCTTTTCATCACCTTCCCCACGATACGTTCGACGCTGTCATCCTTGGAGATGTCCTCGAGAGCTACGTCTTTCTTGTCACCTAAGAGCGCCAGCTCGGCAATCAGTTCGCGCTGGAACTCCTTGTAGCCCGCAAAACCCAAACGCTTGCAAAAGCGCAAAATGCTCGAGGGCGAGGAGAACGTGACATCGGCAAGACCGCGGACGGACAGCCCGACCACCTCGTGCGGATGAGCGCTTACATATGCGATGACATTGCGTTCCGCCGGGCTCGCGCTGAGCTCACGCTCGCGAAGCCGCAAAAGCAATCCGTTTGCCATCTCAAACACCTCCGTTGAGAAGAATTAAAGACCAACGAACGATTCGTACCGGATACAAACAGCTTTTGCGGTACATTGTGCCGCATCGTGGCGCACAAAGGGCGAGCGTTCTACCGCTCGCCCCTCAAATCCGACCGCTCGGAAATACGCGCGACACAAAATAATTCAACGAGGTTGCATTATCAGAAACGGGTTTGTTACCGGCTAGCGCCTCGCATGGGCGCCAATCGGCCGAGTCGCATGGCGCACCAACGCCGCCGCCAGCAATACCAACAGCATGGCGGTGACATAGCCCGCAGCATCGAATCCTAAATCGATAACGTCGAAATGCCTGCCGGGAACAAAGATCTTATGTACCTGATCGCCAACGGAGCAAGCGGAGCAAAAGAGCAATACGGGCACGCAACGGGAGCATACGCTCCACGGACGCCTGGAAAGGCAAACCACGACCACGGAGGCGAATAATCCGACGAAGAAAAACTCTACGGTATGGGCAACGCGACGGACGTTTGTGCCCACCCACATGCGAATGGAAGCAAGTCGGCCAGACTGGACATTCGAGGCAGCCGAATCGGTGCCCCCGGTCATTCCGTTCTCCGTCTGGGCTTCACCCGTGGCATCGACAGCCTGAACGCCCGTAGCCTGACCCTCCACCACACGCGCGGTGGACTCGCTCAGCAACGACGTCTCCACCGCATTTTGCTCCGTCAGCACCCAGATGCCCGCCAGCGTTGCAGCGAACAGAACGACCGCGGTCCATCCGATTATTTGTTTTACGCGCGCCAAGGGCCAACCTCCTTTTTTGAATATCAGCGAGTGTAGCCCCAAATGGCATCGTCACCGTATCAAAATTTGAATCGCAACAGGAAGCGACAAAGCGACGCAAACCCCTACCCCGCCTCGCGCATCCAGCGATCGAACGTCCCCACGCACACGCCCAGGCACTTTGCTGCCTGGCTGCGGGTAATATCGCCTGCCTCATAGCTATCGCGCACCAGCTCAAACTGAGGAGGGCACGGCTTGCGAGGTCGACCGAAACGAACCCCTCGCGCCCGCGCCGCTGCAATTCCCTCCGCCTGGCGCCGATGGATATTCTCGCGCTCCACCTGCGCCACGTAGCTCAGCAGTTGCAGCACAATATCGGCAATCAGGGTGTTGGTCACATCCGGCGCGCCGCTGGCCCTAGCGCGCGTGTCAAGCAATGGCATGTCCAACACCACAATGGCAACCCCGAGCTCCTTGGTAATGCGTCGCCATTCCTCAAGAATCTCGGAGTAATTACGACCAAGTCGGTCGATAGAAAGCACCACCAGCACGTCCCCGTCTCCCAGGACGTGCAACAGCTCGCGATAATGCGGTCGATCGAAGTCCTTGCCGCTCGCATGGTCGGCATAAATATTCGCCGAGCCCACGCCATAGGCGCCCAGCGCATCCAGCTGCCGATTCAGATTCTGATCGCGCGAACTCACCCGCGCATACCCGTACACCGTCGCCATCTCATCCCCGCTTTCTTGTAAACCTGCCAAAAGGGACAGGTTTATTTTGGTAGGTTTTACCTCTCAAATAGCAGGTAAGCGGGCGGCCGAGCAGACGGCAAGGTAGTCACGATTCAAATGCGGAGGGCGGCCCCGAAAGACCGCCCTCCGCTCTCTCGCCACGAGTCGGGATTTAGCTAATGGATAAGCTTAAAGTCCAAGTGTCCACGCGTGGTATTGACGCGCGAGACCTCGATAATCACGCGCTGGCCCAGTTCATAGCGAGTCCCCGTGTCGGCGCCCGTCAGCGTAAGCGCGTCCTCGTCGAACTCGAACCACTCGTTGCCCAGGCTCTTAATTGAAACCAGGCCCTCGACCTGTGTTAGGTCCAAGCGCACAAAGAGGCCCATGCTGCTAACCCACGAGACGGTTCCGGCATAGCGCTCACCCAGACGGTCCTCATAGTACTGGGCAATCTTGATCTTTTGCGTCGCATGGCTGGCGGCATCTGCCGCGCGCTCGGCATCGCTACATGCGCGGCAGATCTGCGGCAGAATGCGCGGCAGCGACTCGCGCCCCTTGCCGATCAGCCGCGGCGTACGGACCAAGGCGTCCTTGCCGCCGAGCTGCTCATAGGCCAACTGCAGTTTGAGCACGCGGTGCACCACCAGATCGGGGTAGCGACGGATGGGACTCGTAAAGTGGCAGTAGCACGGCGCGGAGAGCGCAAAGTGGCCCTCGTTGCGCGGCTTGTACAGCGCGCGCTGCATGCTGCGCAGAAGCAGCGTGTTGACGAGCGGTGCGTTGGCCGTACCGGCGGCAGCATCAACTGCAGCCTGCAGCTCATCGGGGCTCCCCAGGGCAATACCGGCAGCACGGCGATCGTCGATGATGCCTAGCTGCGCCAGCGCAACGGCGGCACCGTGCAGGCTATCGGGGCTCGGATCCTCATGCACGCGATAGCAGGCCTCGATATCACGGTCTGCCAGCCACTCTGCAACGCACTCGTTGGCGAGCAGCATGGCTTCCTCGATAAGCGACGTGGCGCACGAACGCTCACGCGCCACAATCTGCACGGGTACTCCGTCCTCATCCAATAGAGCGCGAATCTCGGCCGTGTCAAAATCGACTGAGCCGCGGGCGCGACGAATACGACGGCGAAGTTCGGCGAGTTCGTTAGCGGCAACAAGGAAATCGCAGAGGTCGACGTTGTAGCCGCGGGCGGCCTCCTCGCACGCAAGACCGCGCTCAAGCGCTTCCTCGCGCGAGGTCTCGGCAGCCGCAACATCCTCGGCCGCACCCTCCAACACCGAATACTCAACCGCGCCGGCACGCACCAGCAGCGCCTCGGCGCCGTCATAGTCCATACGCACACGCGAGCGAATCACGCTGGGGTACGGATCGTAATGCCGCACGCGGCCCTGCGCATCAAGCTCGATATCGACGGTAAACGCCAGGCGGTCCTCGTCAGGGCGAAGCGAGCACAGGTCACAGGACAGGCGTTCGGGCAGCATGGGAAGCACGCGATCGGCCAGATACACCGATGTCGTGCGATGGCGAGCCTCAAGATCGATATGTCCGTCCCAAGCCACATAGTGTGAAACGTCGGCGATATGCACACCCAGCTTGTAGCCACCCTCGGGCGTACGCTCCAGCGAAATGGCATCGTCAAAGTCGCGCGCGTCGACCGGGTCGATCGTGATGACAAAGCGGTCGCGCAGATCGCGGCGGAGCGGGTCCTTAAGCGCCGCGGACACATCGAGCGAAAGCCCCTCGGCCTCGTCCAGCGCGGCCTCGGGATAGCTATCGGTATAGCCGTAGCGCGCCATCACATATTGAACGCCCAAATCGGGCGCGTCATCTCCGCCAATGCGGCGTTCGATCGTCACGGTGCCCGATTCCAGGCGCGTCGGGTAGGTCAAAATGCGTGCGACAACAGCATCACCCGGGTGGACGCCCAGACGATCCGCCGAGGTATCCTCGGGCAGAATGAAGAAGTCGGCCTTCAGACGCGAATCGAGCGGCTCGATCACACCGAGCGGACCGGCGGTCTGGTACGTGCCCACCACGCTTATGGCTGCGCGCTCAACCACGCCTTCGATCACGGCGCGCCGCTCACCGTGCGGGCTGTTCTTAATGCTCACGGCAACGGTATCGCCATCCATAATCTCGCGCTTGCCACGGCCCATGACCTTGTAGTCGCCATTCTCGGTTATGACATAGGCACTGTGCTCATGGAGCTGCACGCGCCCGGTCAGGCTCGGACGGCGTTCGCTGCGCACCGGCCCGCGCTTATTGCGAGCTCCACGCTTATGCTTGTTATTGCGCCCCATGGCGCCTCCTAACTATCGATTGCCGTTTACATCCCAAGAGTCTACCCAAATGATCCCTAGGGGACGAAGGAAAACGGATCACATAGATAGACCAGCGCCACGATGATCCGTTTCCTTCGTCCCCTAGGGATCAAAAAACGGGCCGCCCCATAAGAGACGACCCGTTGGAAGGGATGAATTCCAGGCATGCCTACACGCGCAGGTAGCGGCGCATGGCGATGGCAGAACCAAAGAGACCGATAATCACGCCGACCAGAATCAGCGCAGCATAGGTCACCAGGTAGTACTGCATCGGCAGGGCAAACGACATCCAGCCGATGCTCTCCTGCAGACGCGGAATCATCAGATTGCGCAGCAGCTCCAGAACGCCGATGGAAAGCAGCGAGCCCAAAATGGCCTGCAGCACGCCCTCGGTGATAAACGGGCCGCGAATGAAGCCGTTGCTGGCGCCGACCAGACGCATAATCGCAATCTCACGACGACGCGCCGTGATGGACAGGCGAATCGTGTTGTTGATGAAGATGAACGCGATAAAGGTCAGCAGGCCGACGAGCACCACGGCGGCAATACGGATGTAGTTGGTCACCTGGAACAGGCGGCTTACTTCCTCCTGGCCATACAGTACGCTCGCGTTGACGTCGCCGTCGTCCGCGATCTTTTGGAAGTCGGCATTCTTCTTGAGCTTCTTGGCCGTGCTCTCGACCTGAGACGGATCGTCCATCTCAATCGCAAACGAGGCGGGCAGCGGGTTCTGGCCATCGAGCGCGCTCATGGTGGCGTCGGCGTTGCCCGACATCTTGCTCGTATACTCGGCCAGCGCGTCGTCCTTGTCCTTATAGGTCACGGACTTGACGTTATTCCACGTCTTAAGCTCGGCCTCAAAAGCCTGAACATCAGCCTGATCGGCGTCATCGCTAATGAACGCGTTGATGACAACCTGATCCTCGACGGTGCCGATCACGGAGTTCAGCATCGCAGAGCCCATGATGAACAGGCCGATGATAAACAGCGAAAGGAAGATCGTGATGACGGCGCCGAGCGAGGTAGTCCAGTTACGGAAGAAGTGGCTGATTGCCTCTTTGAAGGAGTAGCCCACGTTAGTTGGTGCCATAGTTGCCGTAACCTCCCCTCTCCTGGTCGCGGATGACGTGGCCGCCCTCGAGGGCGATCACGCGACGGTGCATGCTATCGACCATCTCGCGGTCGTGCGTGGCGACGATCACGGTGGTGCCGGTGCGGTTAATACGCTCGAGCAGCTTCATGATGCCCAGCGAGATCGCCGGGTCGAGGTTACCCGTGGGCTCGTCGCAGATCAGCAGCGGCGGACGGTTGACCATAGCGCGGGCGACGGCAACGCGCTGCTGCTCGCCACCGGAAAGCTGGTCGGGCAGCGAGTCCATCTGATCGGCCAGGCCGACCAGACGCAGCACCTCGGGCACCTGGCTGCGAATGACGCCCTTGGGCTTGCCGATGCACTGCAGGGCAAACGCCACGTTTTCGTAGGCGGTCTTTTGCGGCAGAAGCTTAAAGTCCTGGAACACGGCGCCAATCTGGCGGCGCAGGAACGGAACCTTGCGGTTCTTGATCTTCATGAGGTCCTGACCGGCAACCAGGATGCGGCCGCTCGTCGGCTTGACGTCGCGGTTGAGCGTCGACAGCAGCGTGGTCTTACCCGAACCGGAGTGACCGACCAGGAAGACGAACTCGCCCGGATAGATCTCGATGTTGATGTCGTCGAGTGCAGGCTTGTTGGGCTGTGCCGGATAGATCTTGGTGACATGCTCCATAAGGATAACGGGCTCGACACCGGCCTGCTTGGCCATCTTCTTGCGGCTGGCCTGCGGATCGATAGGCGCAAACACCGACGTAAAATCGGGGTTGTTGAGCGCGTTATCGAGGCTTGCAACCTCGGCGGCCTGATCGCTCTCGACCACCGGGGCAGCAGGCTGCGTGGGGTCGGGAATTGCGGCAAAGAGACCTGACTGCGCAGGCTGAGGAACCGGCGTCGCAGGGGCCAAGGGGTCGGGAATGCCGGCCATGGTAGGCTGCGGCGTGGCGGCACCAGCCTGAGGCTGCTCCACACGAGCGGTCACGACCTGAACGGGCTCAAAACCCGCCGTGCCGGAAAGCGCGACATCGCTGGTTGGATTGTAGGCAAAGGGATCGGATGCCGGCTGTGCCTGATCTGCCGGCTGAGCGGGGGCCTGAGCAACAGGCTGGCCCTCTGAATCCGGAGTGGCGAAACGACTGCCCTGGACGCCTGCCTGCGTCTTGGGGGCATCATCGCCCGCACCGGAGGTACGGAAGTGGTTACCCACTGGTGCTCCTTATCGTCGTGCGTTTAAACTACATGAGCGCTTTGTATTTTAGCAGCATTAGCTTTGCTGCACATAAGAAGCATGGCGTGCTTAGGGATCCCGTCGGCCGGGCACAGGGTTACTCTCCAAATCGTCCTCGGACATGTCGGAGCCCCCGCTGCGCGCTTCGCGCGGCGGGGGCTCCTCCGTCCTGCGGAAAGATTTGGAGAGTAACCCTG
>CABUVB010000024.1 GCA_902494815.1 uncultured Collinsella sp.
GGCCCCGCCGCGCTACGCGCGGCGGGGCTTTTTGTGCCTCGTCGATGCCCCGAGATGGGCAAAACCAAGGCATGCTGCCCGCTGCGGATGGGTGGTGTACTTCCCAGCGTGCATTTTTGGGAGTATTCAGCAAGCTCTTAAGAATGCATAACGTTTTGAATGGCCCGTAGTGGTCCGCAGGCGCCCATCGACAGCCATTGTGGGCGGGCTATCGATGAGTGGAGGGGGTTGTTACTGAGTTTTTGCTTTGCGACGACCTGCAACACTGCTGTAACCGCGTCGTTTTGTCGTTCGCGATGGGGTCGTTGGGGCCCACGGTGCTGAATACTCCGTTTTTTGCACGGCCCAAGGTGGGGTACCCTGAGACGAAGCAAAAAGATTCCTCATTTCTATGCAGATACCGATAGGATTTATGCAAGATTGGGATTGTAAGCCGTGCGCGTGCGTAAAATCGGCGGGAGGACGTCTGGAGGTGGCTCGGCTCCCAGAGCCTTGCGCGTGCAGAACGGTTAAAATCGGGACTCGGTCTTAGTTTTGCTTGGAAGGATGCACATGGCTTCTGTAATCGATGCTTCTCTAGAGGAGACGCTCTCCTATATCGCGGGACAGCTTAAGACGCTGACTTCTATTGCTTCGCCTACGGGCTATACCCGTGCGGCGACTGATTATCTAATGGAAACGTTGCGCGATATGGGCTTTGGGCCCGAGCGCTCCAATAAAGGCAACGTGCTCGTTGAGCTTGGTGGTGAGGGTGAGCCGCTCGTACTGGCGAGCCATGTCGATACCCTGGGCGCCATGGTGCGTTCCATTAAGGACAATGGCCGCCTGCGTCCCACGACGCTTGGTGGGCACCAGTGGTCTACGGCCGATGGCGAGAACTGCACCGTCTACACGCGTGACGGTAATGTCTACACGGGCGTGGTCCTCAATACTGAGCCTTCGGCGCATGTGGCCGATGAGCCGGTCAAGACCATCGAGAAGAACATGGAAATCCTGCTCGACGAGAACGTTGACAGCAAGGATGACGTGCTTGAGCTGGGCATTCAGACGGGCGACATCATCGCTATGGATCCGCGCACCACGGTGACGGAGAGCGGCTACATCAAGAGTCGCTTCCTTGACGACAAGCTGTCCGCGTCGATTCTGCTGGGTTTGGCCCGCGCCGTCGCCGACGACGAGGTGACGCTTTCGCGCAAGGTATCGCTGCTCTTTACGGTGTACGAGGAGGTCGGCCACGGCGGCGCCTTTGTGCCGGCCGACACGCGCGAGATGATCAGCGTGGACATGGGCTGCGTGGGCGACGACCTGGGCTGCACCGAGCGCATGGTTTCGATTTGCGCTAAGGATTCGGGTGGTCCGTACAACTACGACCTGGTAACCACGCTGTCCAACATCGCGCGCGAGCTGGAGCTCGATTACGCCATCGATGTGTACCCGCACTACGGCTCCGACGTCGAGGCCGCGCTCTCTGCCGGCTACGACATTCGTCATGGTCTGATCGGCCCCGGCGTGTACGCGAGCCACAACTACGAGCGCAGCCACATCGACGGCGTGCGTAATACCTTTGAGCTGGTTCTCGCCTACGTTCAGCGCTAGGGGAGCAGCTTGCGACTCGGCTGACCAATCGCTAAGGCCCGATTTCTCGGGCCTTTTTTCGCTTCATTCTGTTTAGTATTATACTGTATGTAACTAATTAACTTAACGTTTGGAATACTTAACGAGGTGATGCGGCATATGAATGCATCTGAGTACTTATCTATGGGTGATGCTGCCTGCCTGCTGGGCGTTACGAAAGCCCGCATATCTCAACTTGCCGCATCGGGAACGCTCGCGTGCGATATTGTGGGCGGACGGAAGATGGTCGAGTTCAATTCCGCGGTCGCTTATCAAAAGGTCCGCAAACGTGGACGCCGTCCTGCGGCCGATGTGGGGCGCAAGTTTACGCTGATGTCCGCCGACCATGAGGTCGCGCATGTCTCATTTGATCCGACGCGCGAGTTTTCCTTCGAAATCGCGGAGGTACTCGATGCGCAACGAATGCCGTTTGGCACGTGCTCGAGCTCTTCTCCAACGGTGAATAAGCGGGAGCTCAACGTGTGGTGGAGCCATCGGTCGGTGCCTGACGTCCGCCCCGGGCTCGTCTCGCGCTATCGTGAACTGGGAATTGCCAGTGGCATCGAGGTTCCGGTTCGGTGCCTGGGCCTATCACTTTCGGATTGTTATTGGCTGCGGCCGGCCGATTGCGCCGAACTCAAATGGCAAAACATCAATTACTTTGAGAACGAATTTGAGCGATCGGCGCCCGAAGAGCGTTCGGGTTGGCTGGAAGGCATCGGTCTTAAAAATCCGGATAACACGTCCGAGGGCGAGCTCCCTAAATCGTGGATGATCCGAAACGGCATTCGCGTTTTGGCTAAAGGGTGCGGGATGGACGATCAGCGTCCCTTTAACGAGGCGGTTGCAACGGCTCTGCATCGTCGCTTGCTGTCGGAGGGCGAGTTTGTTCCTTATACGGTTGAGCGGATGTTCGATGGCCCTGTGTGTCTGTGCGACGACTTTCTAGACGGCCGCGAGGAATATGTTCCGGCTGTTTACGTTAAGAACGCCCTTGGCGGCCAGCGAGGAAGCTCGACGTACGACCGGTACTGCCGCTACCTCGGCAAGCATGGAGCAGACGAGGCTGCCGTGAGAAGGTCTATGTCGCAGATGATTGTCTGCGATGCCCTTTTGGCCAACAGCGACCGCCATTGGCGAAACTTCGGCATCATCCGCAATGTCGATACCCTGGAGATAAGGCCTGCTCCGCTGTTCGATAGCGGCAACTGCCTGTGGTACAACGTACCAACTGCCGTGCTCGCAGCTGGGGAGTTTGGGTTTTCCGCTAAGCCGTTTGGGCCCGACCCTTCCGTCCAGCTGGCGCTTGCGGACTCGCTCGATTGGTTCGATCCATCGCGGCTCAACGGATTTGTTGATGAGGCGATCGAGATTCTTTCGCAGAGCGAATGGGCGACGGCGGAGAGTCGACTCGAGGCCATTTGCCGCGGCCTCGAGCGTCGCGTAATCGAGGTTAGTGCCGCTGTTGAGGTGCTTCGACACGTGCAGCGATAAACCTGCGGCTACTTAAGTGCGCCGGTCACCGTGCCGCCGCCCAGGACGATGTCGCCGTGGTAGACTACAACGGCCTGGCCGGGGGCGATGGCTCGCTGCGGCTCGTCAAAAGTCAGCAGCATTTGTCCGTCGGCGCCACGTGTAAGGGTCGCTGCCTGGTCCTTTTGACGGTAGCGGTACTTGGCGCCCACGCGAATGCCGCCGGCATCGAGTTCTGCCTCCATGCGGTCGGCAGGGGCGCTCCAGATCCAGTCGTCGGCCGTGAGTGCTGTGGCCGTTAGGTCCTCGGCCTCGCCCAGATGCACGGTGTTGTTGGCGGCATCGACGCCCGTCACATACACGGGATGCGCCATCGCGACGCCCAAGCCCTTGCGCTGGCCGATGGTATAGCGCAGCGCGCCGTTATGGCGTCCGACCACGCTGCCGTCGCGCCACACAATGTCGCCCGGTGCAGCGGGATGTCCGCAGCGGCGCTCAATATAGCCCGCGTAGTCGCCGTCCGCGACAAAGCAGATGTCCTCGCTCTCGGCCTTCTTGGCGTTGATGAAGCCCTGCTCGGCGGCAATGCGGCGCACGTCGCGCTCTTTGTCCAGCCCGGCCAGCGGAAAGATCGTGCGCGACAGCCGCTCCTGCGTGAGCGAATACAAAAAGTAGCTCTGGTCCTTTTTGGGGTCCTCGCCGCGATGTAGCTGCCAGGTGCCGTCTGCCGCCTGGCTTGTTTTGGCGTAATGTCCCGTTGCGATGTAGTCGCAGCCCATGTCCAGCGCCGCATCGAGCAACGCGCCAAACTTTATGTGGCGGTTGCAGATGATGCACGGGTTGGGCGTCAGCCCCTCCTGATAGGCGGTCACAAAACGCTCGATAACGCTGTGGTCGAACGTCTGCTGCAGGTCGAGCACATGGTGGGGTATCCCCAGGCGCTCGGCGACGGCCTTTGCATCGGCGATATCGCGGTCGACCTTACTCATGCCCGTGACGGGATCGGGTGCGGGGCAGGTGAGGCGCATGGTGGCGCCGACGCATTCGTAGCCCTGGCACTTGAGCAGATAGGCGGTCACGCTGGAATCGACGCCGCCGCTCATGGCGACGAGCACGCGCTTATTGTGCATGGGGAGGTTCTCCTTGGTGGCATGTGGCCAAAAAAGAAAAGCGGCGCGGGAGGCTGGTTCCGCGCCGCAGACATTGTAGCAAGTTCGGGCGTCCTGTGGGACACCCTGTTGGGATGAGCTCAGGCTGCCAGAAGAGGGGGGAGACCGGCGTGCCTTGGACTCGTTCTAAGAACGAGAAGCTCTAGTCCTGGAAGAGCGCCGTGGACAGGTAGCGCTCGCCGGTGTCGGCAAGCAGGGCCACGATGGTCTTGCCCTCGTTTTCGGGGCGCTTGGCCAGCTGCAGCGCGGCCCACACGGCGGCGCCGGACGAAATGCCCACGAGCACGCCCTCCTTGTGGCCCACGGCGCGGCCGGTCGCAAAGGCGTCGTCGTTCTCGACGGGGATGATCTCGTCATAGACCTGGGTGTCGAGGACGTCGGGCACAAAACCGGCGCCGATACCCTGGATCTTGTGCGGGCCGGCTTGGCCCTTGGAGAGCACCGGGGAAGTGGCGGGCTCGACGGCGACAACCTGAATCTCGGGATTCTGCTCCTTGAGGAACTCGCCCACGCCGGTCACGGTGCCGCCGGTGCCGACGCCGGCGACGAAGATGTCGACCTCGCCGTCGGTGTCATCCCAGATCTCGGGGCCGGTCGTGGCCTTGTGGATGGCGGGGTTGGCGGGGTTCACAAACTGGCCGGCGATGATGCTGTTTGGCGTCTCCTTCTGCAGTTCCTCGGCCTTGGCGATGGCGCCCTTCATGCCCTTGGAACCGTCGGTGAGCACGAGCTGTGCGCCATATGCCTGCATAAGCTTGCGGCGTTCGACGGACATAGTCTCGGGCATGGTGATGATCACCTTGTAGCCGCGAGCCGCCGCCACCGAGGCGATGCCGACGCCGGTGTTGCCACTCGTGGGTTCGATGATGGTGTAGTCGCCGCCGCGCACGAGCTTGCCGGCCTTCTCGGCCTCGTCGATCATGTTCTTGGCGACGCGGTCTTTGACGGAGCCGGCGGGGTTGAAGTATTCCAGCTTGACGAGCACGCGGGCCTTGAGGTCCTCATCAGCCTCAAAGTGAGTGAGCTCCAGAAGCGGAGTGTGGCCGATAAGCTGATCGATGGACGTGTAAACATTGCTCATGGTGAACCTCCAAAGTGTTCAAATGACTGGATACCGTGTGGTTTTACGGTGTGTGTAGCAGCGAAACCCACAAACCTTATGGGTTGTTCGTTTTGCTGTTGGCAAGCATAGTAGACAGTAAAGCCTAGTAACGCAATAGGAAATAGAAGATTATTACGAGTCGATTAACCATCTTGACCGGAACGGGTATTTTCAAAACCAATATTTCGGCTAGAATTTCTACGGACTAAATGACCGAAAGGCAGCACTATACATGTTGGTTTCTACTAAGGGCAGATATGCCCTGCGCGTTATGGTCGATCTGGCCGAGCACCAGGCAGCCGGTCGCATCCCGCTCAAAGAGATCGCGGCGCGACAGGGGATTTCCGAGAAATATCTCGAGAACATTTTGGCTACGCTCGTGCGCGCCAACATGCTCTCGGGCATGCGCGGCAAGGGCGGCGGCTATGTGCTCACGCGCCCGCCCGAGCAATACACGGTGGGCGAGATCTTGCGCCTGACCGAGGGCAGTCTGGCGCCGGTCGCCTGCCTGGATGGCGACTGCAAGGGCTGCTCGCGTTCGGATGAGTGCCCCACGCTCGACGTGTGGAAGAACCTGGACAAGCTCATCAACGACTACCTCGACGGTGTGACGCTCGATCAACTTGTCGCTCCCAACCATGGCTACGACTACGTCATCTAACCCACACCTGCATTTGGGGACGGGGTGGAAATGGTAGATTTTCTCGCCCTTTGAGACTTGGCAAATAAGAAGGCCGCCCATTTTTGCGATGGGCGGCCTTCGTTTTGGGCTGTTGAGACGGACACGGCCGGAATGGCCGTTTTAGTCCTCAGCGATGCTGTCGAGGATGCTGCGCGTGATGGACACCAGGATGCTGCCCATAAAGGCCGATCCAAAGCTGGCGATGGAGATGCCGACGCCCAGCAGGTTGACCGACAGGTAACTCGCGAGCTCAAGCATAAAGCTGTTGACGACAAGCTGGAAAATGCCCAGCGTAATGATCGTGAGCGGCAGCGAGATGACCGTGAGGAACGGTTTGACGAACGAATCGACAATGTTCAGGAACAGTCCCACAAAGGCAAAGCAGACCCAGGTCTCGGCAAAGCCGAAGGGTTGGATACCGGGGACGAGGAACGTGGCGATCGCGATGGCGATCGAGGTGAAGAGCCAGTTAAGCATAAAGCGCATGGCGTGAATCCTTTCTTGCGCCGGGATTGCTGGCGTCGCGTGAAGCGGCTTACGGCGGCGACCTGGATGGTTGCGCGGGCGCGCCGCGGTGTTTGGGCGCCCATTGTCTCAAATATTCGTGGAGCTTACGTGCGCATATGGTTTCTAAACGGCGTTCGTCCTGAAAAACGCGCCGCTGGCAGAGAGTCTTGTCGCTTTAGTTTGGTGGTGTGCTACACTGCTACGGGCAAAAGCCACAGGCGTTGCCCTATTGCATAGAACGGGCGAACGATGCCCGATGTCAGTATCAACTTCGATGCCTTTTGGCGGGTTTGGCGGTGATCGATGAATATCGAGAACATGTTTGACAAGCCTGATGTCAAGCAGCTGGTCCACGCATTTAGCCTTTTGGACGACGAGAAGGATATCCAAGCGTTTTTGACCGATATCTGCACGCCGCGCGAGATTTGCGACCTTTCTCAGCGTTTGCAGGTTGCGCGCTATTTGGACGAGGGCGAGCCTTATGTTGAGGTTCAGGCCCGTACCGGCGCTTCGTCCACCACGGTGAGCCGCGTTTCAAAGGCGCTGAACGGCGAGTACGGTGGCTACCGCAAGATCCTCATTAAGTTGGAGGATGGCGAGTAGGCCAGCGACAACATTGAATTACGAAGAACCGTCCCTCCGGGGGCGGTTTTTATATGCCTGCAATCGGCTGGTGCGTTGGGTTCAGGTTGCTTTGTACCAAAAGATGGAGCTGCGGTGGCAATGTGTCCGCTTGGGCGGGTAGGATGGATGCATTGATTATTGCGAACAGTTTGAGCGGAGGACCATGCCTGTTCGAATCTATACCACCAATGCCGGCACGGATTTGAGCGATGCCGAGTCGGCACTGCTTGTCGACCTTATTGCCCGCCGCGGGCGTGCCGTGCTGCTGGCGCCAACGTTCGCCGAGCTCGACCTGTGCCGTCATGATGCGGCGGAAGCCGGGGCTTCGCTGGGTATCGACTACAAGACACCTTCGTCATGGCTTCGCTCGCTTTGGGAGTTTTTGGGCGACGGGCGCGATTTCGTCGACAACCTGCAACGCCAGATGCTGTTTTCGGATATGATTGCCCGCCGCGACGATGCCGACCTGCAGCCGCTTTCGCGTAGCCAGGGCACGGTGCGCATGCTCGCGCGCATGGCTCGCGATGTGCTTCCGGGTGTGGCGGGGACTGGTGCCGAGCGTTGCTGCGACAACGTTTGCAAGCCCAAGCCCAAAAGCGATGCCGAGGCTCGTGTGTTTGAGCTTTTGCGTGCCTACGCGGGCGGTTTGGACCGTCGAGATATGGTCGAGTCCTGCGAGGCAGCTGACATTATGGCCGGCGCTTTGACCGACAGCCTGCCGGCGTGCACCCGCGCCGTTTGCGTGCGCGGCGTCACGTCATTTACGTATAGCCTGCTCGAGCTGCTGTCCGCCGTGGCAAACAACGGGGGAGAGGTTGTCGTGCTGCTCGCCCGCGAGCAAGCGGCGATGCGCGAGGAGCTTGCCACGGCATTTGATGCCCGCGGTGTGCTGTTTGAGATCGCGCCGCTGGGGGAGGACGCCGTCGCGTCTGATGTCGCTTGCGGGGCCGCCGCTCAGCCTGCCTTTATTGAGGTCGCCGGCCCCCATGCCCGTGCTCATGTCTATGCGGACGCCATCGATAAGTTGGTGAAAGCGCACAAGGAGTCCAAGGCCGATAAAGCTACTGCAACGCCCGCCGATCCCGTGCGCGTGCTCGTTGTTTCTGCCCGGGCATCCCAGCTGTTCGGTGAGCTCGCCTCTCGTCTGGCGGTGCGTCACATTGCGGCCGAGACGACTGAGTTCACGGCGTTTTCCCAGTCCGTCGCGGGCAGGCAGTTTACGGCGCTCGCCAACCTGATCGAGCGTATGAAGGCCGCTGACGAGGGCACCGCTTCCAAGACTGAGTGGTGGCCCGCGCCGGAGCTTACCGACTGGATCTACAGTCCGCTTTCGGGCGCTGATGCCGTCAATGCCCGTACCTTCGATAAGAATATGCGTCTCTCGCGCAGCAAGACTACCGCGGGCGTTAAGAGCCTGCTGCAGAGCGTTCAGGGCCAGGTGAGGGGCGCGCGCAAGGCGGCGAGCGACGAGAACTGGTTTAAGAACGTACCGTGTGTGGTCTCGGACGTGTTCCAGGCGCTGTGGCGCGACAAACCCGTGACGGCGCTCAAGGCCATGCTCGCCGTTGCCGAGGCGCTGCCCGATCGCGCTCTAGGCGGCCTTGACGGCCAAGCCCGTCGCCAGGCAGAGACGGCCTTGCTGCGCCATGCCATCGACATCCTTATGAACGATGCTCGCGCGCTCGACGTGTCGCAGGCCGCGACCGTGCCGGTTCTCGACGGCGTTCGAACCAAGGTGGACAAGCGCAGTACCGCTTACGATTACGAGACCTACGAGGTTGACCGTGCGCCACGTGCTCAGGTTCGTTTTGCTTCGCTTGCCGACGCGGCGGCTCTGCGCCCCGGCAGCTACGATGCCGTGCTGTTTGCCGATGCCGATCTGGACAGCTATCCGCTCTCGCACGAGGAGGGACCGCTGGCTACGCTGACGGCGAGCCTTGGTCGCGAGGGCGTGACGCTTGAGCCCGCGGCCCTGCTGCGCGTGCGCTTTGGTCACGCGATGCAAGCGTCGCGTGGTCCGGTTACGCTCGCCCGTGTGACCCACGATCGTCAGGCGCGCGAGTGCTATCCGGCGGCCGTGTGGACCGAGTTGCGTGCGCACGCCAAGGCCGCTGACGACGCTAGGGCCGCTGGCAACGCTAAGGCCGCTGGCGCCGACAAGGCGACGTGCGTGGGTGAGGGCGATATCGTAAGGGACTTCGATCCCGCGGCAGGCGAAGGCCTCAAGCGCGAGCGCGTGACCTGTGAAGCCCCTCAGCATCTGAGTGCCGAGGCCGTGCCGTATTTGGTCCTGTGCCGTCGCGATGGCGAGGGTGAGGACGCGCCGCTCGTGCCGCGTCTGACGTCCGCCTCGCAGATCGAGGCCTATTCCACCTGCCCGCTGTGCTGGTTCGTCTCGTATCGCGTCAAGCCCCAGTCTATTGACGCGGGCTTTGGCAACATGGAGAAGGGCAACTTTGTCCACGACGTGCTGGAACATCTGCATGCCCGTCTGCCCCAAGAGGGCATGGAGCGCGTGACGCCCGAGAACCTGCCGCGCGCTCAGGAACTGCTACACGAGGTCTTTGACGAGACCTTGGCCGAGCACGCCGGCAAGCGCGGTACCGAGGGCCCGCTGGTGCCGCTCTCTCCAGTGGAGGAGCGCCAGGTGGCCGAGATTTTGCCCCAGCTGGAAGGTGTGCTCGCCTACGAGTCCGAGGCGCTTGCCCCCTTTGCCCCGCGCTACCTTGAGTTCGCCTTCAACGAGCTCAAGGTCGAGTATGCCGGTTGGCCGCTTGGTGGGCGCATCGACCGCGTGGACGTGGACGCCGAGAATCGTGCTGTGGTGATCGACTACAAGCATCGCACGGGCGTCGAGGAGTTTAAGCTCGCCGACCCTACGGTGCGCGACGAGGAGTCGGGCGCGGCGCCCATCGACGATCCGCGGTGGCTGCCGCCCCATACCCAGACGCTTATCTACGCGCAGGCCATGCGCCGGGCGCTGGGCCTAGATACCCGTGCTGCGCTCTATTTCTCGACCAAGGGCGGCAAGCCCGCGCTGCGCGGCGCGGCGAGTGCCGAGTTGCTCGAGGAAGAGCGTGGTGACGGTCGCATCCCGGGCCTCAAGAAGGGCTTTCCTGGCGAGGGAGGCAGCATGGACTTCGATGCGCTGCTCGACCGCGTGGAGACTGGCATTGCCGAGCGCCTGCGCGAGCTCGAGGCGGGCGACGTCGCCGCTGTCGATCCGACGTCGGCGCAGGCCGCGCATGCGCGCTGCTCGTATAACCACGAAGGAACGTTTGTAAGGAGGGACGTGTAGACCATGGATCTTTCGACTTTGATGCCGCAGCAGCTGCAGATTGTCAAAACGCTCGACCGTCCGCTGTTTGTCTCGGCGGGCGCCGGTTCGGGCAAGACCTTTACCCTCACGCGCCGCATCGTCTACGCGCTCTCGCCCGAATCCGGTCCGTTCGTCGAGCATCTGGACCAGGTGCTCGCCATCACCTTTACCAAAGATGCCGCGGCCGAGATTCGCGACCGCGTGCGCCGTGCGCTTATCGACGAGGGCATGGACGAGGAAGCACTGACCGTCGACGACGCGTGGATTTCGACCATTCACGGCATGTGCTCGCGTATCCTGCGCGCACACGCGTTGGAGCTGGGCATCGACCCCGAGTTCACGGTGCTCACCGATACCGACGAGCTCATGGACCAGGCTGTTGAGCATGTGCTGGCCCGCGCGACGGCGCCCGATGCCGCCCCCGAGCTCGCGGCATCGCTCAAGGCCCTCTATGCCTGGTATCCCATGGCGGGCGAGGGCGGTTCCTTTGGCACCGGCACGACCATCAAGGGCCTGGTGCGCGACCTGCTGGAGCTGTCGAGCCAGTTGCCGGGCGGTATGGACGACGTGTGCGTGGCGCGCGGCCAGGCCGATACCTCGGCACTCGCCGATGCCTATCGCGCAGCGCTGGGCGCAAGCAAGGCCGCGACCGAGAAGGCGCAGGCGGCGCTCGATGCCATCGACGCGTTCGAGGCGAGCGGCAAGACCATGGCCGATGCAGCGCGACTCATGATGTCGTGCACCATGCCGCGCGCGAGCAAGGCATTCCCTAAGGAGCAGGCCGAGCTGCTCAAGGCCGAGGCCGCCGATGCGTTTATCAATATCGTGCTTGCCTGCGGTGGCCCGGCGCTCGATGCGCTGGTGGGCCTGGCCCGTTCCGTGGAGGCGGAGTACCGTGCGCTCAAGGCCGACCAGTCCGCGCTCGACAATAACGATCTGCTGCGCATGGCATATGAGGCGCTGCGCGATTATCCCGCTATCCGAGCCGCCTACGAGGGCCGCTTTAAGATGGTCATGATCGATGAGTTCCAGGATACCGACCAGATGCAGGTCGATTTGATTCGCTATCTGACGGGCGCGGGGGAGCGCGCGTTGTGCACCGTAGGCGATGCGCAGCAGTCCATCTATCGCTTCCGCGGCGCCGAGGTCGAGGTATTCCGTCGCCAGGAGCGCAAGGTGGGCTCGTCTGCCGCGCCCGAGGCGACTGCCGTGACCGACACCCCCGCCGGCGAGCTCGTCAAGCTCGTGCGCAACTTCCGCAGCCATGACGAGGTACTGCGTTACGTGGCACGCGTCTTCGACGGCGATGACGGCGGCCTGATGCAGGGCTTTTTGGACCTTGAGGCGAGCGACGGCCGCAAGGACACGCTGGTGGCAGATGCCTCGCGTCGCCAGGCCCTCTTTGTTGCCGGCGGCAGTACGCAGGAGCGCACACAGGCCAAGGCCCGTGCGATCGCCGAGCGCTTCCGCGCGCTTGCCGATGCCGGCCAGCCCCAGGGCGGCATGGTGCTGCTGCTGGGCCGCATGACCAACGCGGGCGTCTACGCCCAGGCCTTCCGCGACCAAGGGCTCGACTGCGTCATCGCGGGCGGCTCGGTCTTTGCCCAAGCAGCCGAGGTGCAGACGGTGCGCGCCCTGGTTTGTGCGCTCGCCAATCCGGCCGATACGGCGCAGGGCCTTATGCCGCTGCTCGCCTCGCCGATGTTTGCGCTCGGCGCCCAGGAGTTCCTGGCGCTGGCGACCAAGCTCGACGATCAGACGGGCGAGACGTCGCGCCGCAACATCGATGCGGGCATCATGAGCGATTCCGATGTGCCGGGCTTACAGGGCTTGCCGATCGTGACGCGCGCCCGCGAGGTGCTTCGGTATGCGCTTCGTCGCGTGGGCCGCGATTCGTTCGCCGCCATCGCGCGCGACGTGGTCAACGCCTCCGGCTGGTTTATGCGTCTGGCGCAGCGTGGTCCCGAGGGCAAGGCCATTGCCGCCAACGTGCTCAAGGCGCTCGATGCCGTGGCCGGGGCGGAGGCCGAGTTCGGCAATTCTCCGCGCTCCATTGCGCTCGCCTTCGACCGCTTCTTGGCGGGCAAGGAGGCCCCGGGCGCCCTCAACGAGGAGGGTGACGGCGCGGTACGCATCATGACGGTGCATGCCTCCAAGGGTCTGGAATATCCGGTCGTGGCGGTCGCCGAGTGCTTTGGTGTGCGTAAGTCCTCGGGTACGGCACAGATGGGTCGCGTCGATGGCGGAGCGCAGGTCGTGGCACTGCCGGCACGCTTCGACGGCGTTAAGCTCGCCGACGGAACCTTTGTGAAGGGCGACGACGTCAAAAAGCAGTTTGAGCATGCGTTTAAGGGCAAGGGCACGTCGCTGTGGCTGCCGCCGGCGCTCATGGAGGACGTTTGTGCGACGGGTTCTCCCGCCGAGGCATTTGCTCGCCTGCGCAACGACGACCTGCAGCTCTCGCTCGAGGAGCGGGCCCGCCTGCTCTATGTCGCCATGACGCGAGCACGCGAGCTGGTCATTCTGGCGATGGATGCCGGTGTGAGCCGTGGCAAGGTGACGGCGCCGACCTTCGATGTCGAGACGGATCTGACCTACGACGTGCTGCGCCGTATTTTGCCGACCGACGCTCTGGACACGCCGCAGCTCGATAGCGACCGCCTGGTGTTCGACAACTCCCAGCCGGGCGACTACGAGCTCATTTCGCTCACGGACTTTACCTTTGGCGAGCAGGCGTTTGAGGCAAACGCTTCGCTGGATGCCGAGGGCCGGCTTGTTCGCGGCGATGTCGATGTCGCCGATAGTGCTGCGCACTCAACTGTGCCCGGTCCTGCTGACCCCAAGCCCGATTCGTTTGAGCTTGTGTATCCCCAGGCAGTGGGCGTGCGCATGGGCATCTGTCCGTTCCCGGCGCGTGACTCGTATAGCTACTCGTCAATCGCCGCGGCACTCCATGCCGAGACGGAAGACCGTGCCGCCGAGGCTCGTGTTCCCATGGACGAGTCCGGCGATGATGCAGAGTCGGATGGCTCGGAGATGACGGATGCAGACGTGGCCGCTGTCGAGCCCGCCGGCAATCCCATGGCGCTGGGCTCGGCCTTCCACGCCGCCTGCCAGTGGCTCATCGAGATGGGTGCCGATGCGCTGCCCGCTGAGCGTGCCGACGCCCTGGCTCGCCTGTGGCACCTGACGCCAGAACAGCGCGAGCGCTTCGATGTCGCTCTGGAGCGCTGGCTCAAGTCGTCGGTTCGTGCCGAGCTGTTCGCGTGGCCGTGCGTTCGCGCCGAGGTGCCGTTCTTCTCGTTGGGCTGCGAGGACGAGGACATCGCCCGCTACGGTGCATATGCCGAAGGCGCCATCGACGCTTTGGCGACCGACCCGGCCGATCCGTCACGCGCACTGGTCATCGATTACAAGACGGGTGGCACGCCGGATGAGACGCCGGACCAGCTGCTCGAGAAGCACGCCCTGCAGGCGCGCGTCTACGCCGACGTGTTGCACAAGGCGGGCTTTGAGACGGTGACGGTCAAGTTCGTTCGCGTGGAGCAGGCGAATCCAGCCATCTTCGTCGAACCCGCCGAACCTCAAGTAGTCATCTTCAATCTCTAGCCCTCAGATAACTTGTGGTGGAATACGGACTGTTTTGGCCAAAAAAGCCGCCAAACAGTCCGCATTTCACCGCAACCGCAAGAGGAGCCGTGTTGGTTTGGCTAGGTTCGGGTGCTGTCCGTGCCGTGCGGTAAAATCGTTCAGTCAGAACACGAACCCGCATCGGAGCTCATCATATGGCATTCGTCCATCTGCACAATCACACTGTTTTCTCCATGCTCGACGGCGCAACCCGTATCCAGGATATGGTCAATCGTGCCGTTGAACTTGGCATGCCCGCCGTGGCCATTACCGACCACGGCTACATGTATGGCGTGCCCGACCTGGCGTTGGCCTGCGACGCCGTCAATCACAACACGCCCGAGTACAAAACCTGGAGCCACGACAAGGCCTTCTTGGAAAAGGACCGCCGCGACGAGCTGGTGGAGCCCGACCCCGAGGCAAACCCGCGCGAGCATGCCCAGTACGTCAAAGACATGGCCATGTGGGACGAGAAGGGCAACATCGACGAGCTCAAACCGCCCCTGGTCATCAAGCCCATCTTTGGCTGCGAGGTCTACTTTACGCCGGACGAGACCCTTGCCCGCGACCACAAGCCCGAGCTCTACCACATGATCCTTCTGGCCAAGGATCAGGAGGGCTACGTCAACCTAATGCAGACGGTCTCCGAGGCCGCTGTGCAGGGCTTTTACTACAAGCCGCGCGTGACGCTCGACAACCTGCGCCGCCATGCCAAGGGCATGATCTGCACGAGCGCCTGTATCGCGGGCATCATCCCCAAATACATCGACCGCGGCGACATGGAAGGCGCCATCAAGTGGGCCGAGACCTTCCGTGATACCTTCGAGCCCGGTGACTTCTACATCGAGATCCAGGAACACGGCATCACCACCGACAACGGTCTGACTGACGAGCAGATGGACCGCACGCTCATCGACATCGCCAAGCAGGTGGGCGTCAAGGTCATCGCCACCAACGACTTCCACTACCTGCGCCGCGAGGATGCGCCCGTGCAGGACGTCATCATGTGTATTGGCATGAACGCCAAGGTCGATGACCCCAACCGCATGCGCATGACCGGCTCGGAGTTTTACATGAAGACCGAGGAGGAGATGCGGGCGATGTTCCCGTATTGCCCCGAGGCCTGCGACAACACGCTCGAGATCGCCGACAAGTGCTACGTGGAGCTGGACTGGGACTCCATCATCCTGCCGCGCTTCCCGTTGCTCGATCCCGGCGAGACGCACGAGAGCCAGTTCCGCCGCGAGTGCGAGAAGGGCCTGCGCCAGCACTATGGCGACGACTGGGCCACGCGCGAGATCGGTGGCGTCAACATCAAAGAGCGCTTTGAGTACGAATACAAGGTCATCTGCGACAAGGGCTTTGCCGCCTACTTTTTGATCGTCGCTGAGTACGTGCAATGGGCCAAGGACAACGGCATTGGCGTCGGCCCCGGCCGTGGCTCGGCTGCCGGCGCTATCGTCGCCTACGCCATGAACATCACCGCGTTCGACCCGCTCGAGAACGGCCTGATGTTCGAGAGGTTCCTGTCCCCGCAACGTACCGAGATGCCCGATATCGATATGGACTTCGACGATGAGCGGCGCCTCGAGGTCGTGGAGCACGTTCGTCAGCTCTACGGCCCCGAGAAGGTCACCCACGTCATCACCTACTCGACCATCAAGGCCAAGCAGGCCATCAACGACGCCGCTCGCGTCCTGGACTACCCGGTCTACATGGGCCAGCGCCTGTCCAAGATGGTCTCGAGCGACCCCAAGGTCAAGCTCAAGCAGGTGCTCGACAAACAACCCGGCAAAGAGGATCTGTTTAACCCCGATTTTGCCGAGGCCTATAAAAAGGACGACGACGCTCGCCGCATCATCGACACGGCGCTCTCGATCGAGGGCCTCACCCGTGGCGAGGGCGTGCACGCGTGCGCCGTTCTGATCTGCCGCGACCCCGTCAACGAGCACGTGCCCACCAAGCTCGACACCAAGGGCGGCGTCGAGATTACCCAGTACGAGGGCCATACCGTCGCCGACATGGGCCTGCTCAAGATGGACTTCTTGGGCCTGCGCACGCTGACGGTTATCTCCAAGGCCAAGGCAAACATCAAAAAGAACTTCGGCATCGACATCAAAGAGGAAGAGATTCCCTTTGACGATCCCGAGATCTTTAAGCTCATGGGCTCCGGCCACACCGCCGGCGTCTTCCAGGTCGAGTCCGCCGGCATGACGGCCACGATCAAGAACATGAAGCCCACCGAGTACAAACACGTCGTGGCATTGATCGCCCTGTACCGCCCGGGCCCGCTGGGCGCCGGCATGGTCTCGTCCTACATCAACCGTATGAACGGCAAGGAGCCGGCCGTCTCCTACGACAACCGCCTGGACGACATCCTGGGCGAAACCTACGGCACCATGGTCTACCAGGAGCAGGTTATGCTCATCTCCGTCGAGATGTGCGGCTTCTCCAAGGGCGAATCGGACTCGCGTATCCGTAAGCCCGTGGCTAAGAAAAAGATTAAGCTGCTCACGTCGACGGTGCTCCACTGGGAGGATGGCTCGGACGAGACCACTTACGACCACTGGATGAACGGTGCTATCAAGAACAACTACACGCGCGAGGTCGCCCAGAAGATTTGGGACGATGTCCTTGAGTTCGCGTCCTACGCCTTCAATAAGTCGCACTCCGCCGGTTACGCCA
>CABUVB010000025.1 GCA_902494815.1 uncultured Collinsella sp.
CTTTTGACCTCATGCCCCACGCGCGGTTCGCGTGCGGCATGCGCCTGCATCATGGACGGCACGGTCATGCCATAGGCAGAAACGCCAGCTATGACCAGCACCAGCGAGCACGATAGCAGTGCGTACGCCCGCGGCGCCAAGCCCAGTCGGCGTCGCATGCGCACCGCGGCGCCGCGCTTTGTCTGAGTGCCACCGGGCCGCATGCGTTCTCCTCCAAGAAAAACACGCCGCTCAGAAGCGGCGCATTCATTCAAATCCATATTTGAGTGTATCAGCGAACCCAAAAGGTTGCGCAACGAATGGGCAAATTAAGGATGCGAGCGGAAGCATCCATGCGATAAGCGGATACGAAGCATCTTTGTTGCACAACAAACTCACAGTCGCACGGGGAAATTATGACTACCCCGTGCGTCGCGAGGAAAACATACGGCAGGAGCAGGCTCGCCACCTAAATCGCGCGACGGGCCTCGATGGCGCGGCCAAGCGTAAGCTCGTCGGCATACTCCAGGTCGCCGCCCACGGGCAGGCCGCTCGCCAGACGCGACACCTCGACGCCCAGCGGCTTGATAGTGCGGGCCAGGTAGCTCGCCGTGGTCTCGCCCTCGATGTTGGGGTTGGTGGCGATGATGACCTCATGGATATCCTCGTGGCCCAGACGCGCCAGCAGCTCGCGAATGTGCAACTGCTCGGGACCGATCTTGTCCATGGGGCTGATCACGCCGCCCAGCACATGGTACAGGCCATGGTAGCTGCCCGTGCGCTCGATCGCCTGGACATCGCGCGGCTCGCCCACCACGCAAATGCGAGTGGTATCGCGCATCGGGTCCTGGCAGATGGAGCACTCGTCGGCCGTGGCGTAGTTAAAGCAGCGGCTGCAAAAGTGGACCTCCTGCTTGACCTCCAGGATGGCCTCGGCCAGGCGGCGCGCCTCCTCGGCGTCGGCCTCCAACAGGTAATAGGCGATGCGCTGGGCCGACTTGGGACCAATGCCCGGCAGGCGGCCCAGCTCATCGAGCAGTTTTTGCAGACTGTGATTCGCACTCATATATATATGCGTGTCTTAGAACGGCATGCCCGGGATGTTGAGGCCGCCGGTGATGGCGCCCATCTGCTTGTTGGCGAGCTCGTTGACGCCGCGGACGGCCTCGTTGACGGCAGCCATAATCATGTCCTGCAGCATATCGACGTCCTCGGGATCGAGCGCATCGGGATCGATGGTGAGGTTGACGAGCTCCATCTCGCCGTTAACGGTCACCTTGACCATGCCGCCGCCGGCAGAGGCGTCGACGGTCTGGGACTTGAGGTTCTCCTGCGCGGCGGCAAGCTGCTCCTGCATCTTGCGAGCCTGCTTCATCATCTGCTGCATGTTCATACCGGCCATGATGGCTCCTTTACGTGCGGCCGCACGCCGAGCTGCAAGGGCAGCCGGAGCACGGCGGGACTTTCAAACTCAAAAATCGTACCACGGCGCGAGGCCAGCGAGCGGGGCGGACGTGTTACCTCAGTCGATATACATGTCCTGGAGCGCAAGCCGCACCCATAGATTATGCAAAGTTGAATAATTCGCATCTGCATAATATTTAAAGCTAAATCTTGTAGAGCCGGAATCCGACATTTAATGCGTACCACTAAATGGCTAAATGCCGAGCCACTACTCGAGGCGGCGCTCATGACGGCGAGGTATAATTTGATTGCCATAGATAGTAATTTGGAGGTGCCCCATGAATGCCCCCAACGCGCTCCAAAACATCCGCTCAAAACACCCCGTTGCATATGTGGTTCTCTATCTCTTTGTCGGCTGGGCATTGCTGGTTGTCATCACCCATGCCATAGCTTTTGGAGCAGAACTGCTGATAGCCAGCTCGGACCAGCCCGTCGTCAAATGGGAGACGACCGATGAGTGCACCGACGGAACCCGAACCGTCTACTACAACAGCCCGTCCCTCTATCAAGAGTTCAAGGTCAAGATAAAGGACTTCAAGATTGTCGATGCCGAGCTAGGCGTTTATTTGGCAATCGGAGCAACCATTAACGCCGAGCAAGTCGAGTACACGGACAGCCATGCGACGTATCGTATCGACCTCAGCATCCTAGGCCGACCGTCACGCACCTGTCTGCTCGAATGCGATATACGCGACACCACACTACACATGTCCGAAATACAGATGCGCCCGGACAAAGAGACCTCTTCTTGAGCAGCATACCCGCCCGCACAGTTACTCCACCGGTTTGAAGATGGTGGACTGACCGAAGACGCTGCGGATGAGGGCTTTGGCCTCGTCCTCGGTCTGCGGGATGCTCGGGGCTGCGCCCTGGTGGCCGAAGGGGCTGCCGGCGCCGGGGTTGGACTCCCAAGGGGCAGCGGGGGCGTCATCGCTTGCGGGAGCGGACGTCGCAGCTGCGGGGGCCACGGCTGAAGCGGCAGGGCCGGGCGCAGGCGCCGCGGCAGGCACGTCGAACGGAGGAAGATCGTCCCCGCTCGCATCGCCAGCGAAGCCGCCGACCATGGCGTCGTCGTAGGGCACCTGCTCGGATTCCCACGGCGCAGCCTGCGCAGACGGCTGAGTCTTGGGAGCGGACGCGCGCTCGGGCGCTCGGGGCGCGGGCTCGGTCGGGAGCTTACCCGTAGCAGGAGCGCCGGCAGGGTTGTCGGAGCGCAGCCAGGGGGCCTTAGCCAGGTCGGATGACTTGGGCGCGGGCGCGGCAGCGGGCTTGGGCGCGGGGATCGGAGCAGCCGGTTTGGGCACAGCGGGTTCAGGCGCCGATGGGGTCGGTGCCGCTACCGGCGCCGCTTTTGGCTGCGTCGCGCTGGCGCTCGAGGATGCAGGGGCCGCCGAGGACACGGGTTGCGGGTCCGCAGATGCCGCAGCCCGTGCAGATGGAGAATGCTCCTCATGTTGAGGAGCCGGCGTGCCACCTCCATCCAGGACGTAGTCGACGGTGCGACGACCGAAGACCGCGCAGACCGTCGGCAGGACCACCGACTGCGTGTCGGCGCGTCCGAGCATCTTGATGGCAAAGGTCGAGCCCGCAGGGAACGAGACGGTGAGCTTGGAGCCGTCGTCGGCCGTGGCGCGGGCGTTGAGCAACAGACCTGCATAGGAAGCCTGACGAGCCTTGACGCGCTCGACGACCTCGGCCCATTTGCGCTGGAGCTCGCCGGGATCCTCGACCGCGGGGGTCTCGGCGGCGCCGGCGGCAGCAACCTGAGCGGCAGTATTGGGCTTGGACACCGGCACGGTCGATGCAGCAGGCACGGGAGCCGGAGCCGTAACGGGTTGAGGTGCAGGCGTTACAGGTTTGGGCGCCGGCGCAGGAGCCGCGGACTTGGGCGCAGGCTGGGCAACCGGAACAGCAGCGCCGCGGTCCCATGGCATGCCACCCTGATGCGCGGACGTAGCAGCGGGGGCGACGGTCGCCGCAGGAGTAGCAGCTCGGGCACCCGAAATCAGCGTCGGTTGCTGTGTCGTCGCAGGTGCAGCCGAGACAGTTGCAGGCGCAGCACCTGCAGCAGCCACGCTCGCCGGCACCGCGGCGTTGGCGACCATGGCCTCTAGGCGCGCCACGCGCTCGGCCAGGGCCTCAATCGTCAAATCGGCCTCGGGACGTGCCAGGCGCGTGCAAGCGATCTCGAGCACCAGGCGCACGTCGCTCGCGCCCCTCATCTCCAGCGCGGCATCATCGAGCACCGTCAGCACGCGGGCCAGACGGTCGGCCGGATGCTCGCCAAAGGCAGCAGCCTCGGCAGCAAGCGCCTCGGCCTGCTCGGCCCCGCCCTCAAACAGCTCGGCACGGGCACCGGCAACGCAGGCCACATACACGTCGCGCACGTGCGCCACCAGGTCGCGCGTCAGCTCCAGCAGGTCGTTTCCTTCCTCGACCTGCGCACGAATCAGTCCATAGAGCTCGGCAACATCGCGATCGGCAATGGCGCGGGAAAACTCGCCCAAAATCTGGTCCGAAACCTCACCTAAAAGCGAGCGGGCGTCGTCCGCATGCACAGAACCGTTGCCAAAGACGCTCAGCTGCTCCAGCGTGGACAACGCGTCGCGCATGCCGCCCTTGGCATGGCGCGCCACGATAGCCAGCGCCTCATCGTCGTAATCGAAGCCCTCCTGCTCGCACACGTATGCCAGGCGATGCTCGATATCCTCGTTGCCGATGCGATGGAAATCGAAACGCTGGCAGCGCGAGAGGATGGTCTCCAGAATCTTTTGCGGGTCGGTGGTGCACAGCACAAAGATCACGTGTGCCGGCGGCTCCTCAAGCGTCTTGAGCAGCGCGTTGAACGCCGCCGTCGTGAGCATGTGGACCTCGTCGATGATATAGATCTTGTACTTGCCGCGCACCGGGGCAAAGTTGACGGAGTTGATGATCTCCTCGCGCACATTGTCCACGCCCGTGCGGCTTGCGGCATCGAGCTCGTAGACATCCGGGTGGCTGCCCTCGGCAATGAGCTCGCACTCCTCGCAAGTACCGTCGGGCATGCAGCCGCTTGCACCCTCGGCGCGCGCCGCCTCGGCATTGCGGCACAGCAGCGCCTTGGCCAGAATGCGCGCCATGGTGGTCTTGCCCGTGCCGCGCGGTCCGCAGAACAGGTAGGCGTGGGACAGGCGCCCCTCGGTGATGGCGTGCTCGAGCGTCGAGACGATATGCTGCTGGCCCACCACAGAGTCGAAGGTGAGCGGGCGATACTTTCGGTACAACGATTCCATGGGTGCTCCCCCGGGTATACTGAGTCTTGTTGCCGCGACGGCCATGCGGTCGCACGGCATACTGCATCCATAATAACCCGTACGGCGAGCCCGCCGTGATAGGAGTCCAAAGAGCATGGCAGACGCAGAGAGCAACCTCGTTCCCTCCGAAGCAGCCGACCAGGTCGAGGTCGCGCTCGAGGAGCAGACCGCAGCCGACGACGGCATCCTGTACCTCAACGAGTACCAGTACGAAAACGACCTGGTCACCGACTTCGCCCGTCTGGTCGCCTCGCCCAGGCGTCGCGGCTCGCTGTATGTCGCCGCGGCAATTGCCGCACTCATCGGCATCGGCATGCTGGTGGCCGGCGGCAGCTGGATCAAGTTCGGCGTCGTGCTGATCGTGTTCGGCGCCTTTTTGGCCTGGTGGAGCAAGAACCTGCACCACACGCTCGCCCGCGACTTTATCGACGCCGTCGAGGCCGACGAGTCCATGGGCGGCCGCTATCGCCGCGTCGCCGCCAACGAGGACGGCCTGATGGTTTGGGGCAAGAGCGGCAAGTCGCAGTTCTTCCCGTTTGAAAAGCTCGACCACGTGCTCGACGGCGAGCGCATCTTTGTGGCCATGTTCGCCGACCAGGGCGTGACGATCCCTAAGGACACCTTTATTCGCGGCGATGCCGAGCAGTTTGGCACCTTCCTTAAGGCGCGCATCAACAAAAAACTCCGCATCGAGACCAAACGCAAGAAGATGAAGGCCGAGAAGGCCGCCGCCGAGGCCAAGCAGGGCGACAAGCCCCAGGAGACCAAGGGCAAGCAGCGCAAGCAGAAGAAGAACAAGAAGAAGCGCTAGGCCGGACGCAGGGTCCAGACCCCAGACGGAGCTTAAATTGAATGTCGCCCACCCGAGCGTGCTACACTAGCAGCATCTATGCCACCGCGAACGGCTCGGCTCCGCGCCCGCCGCTCGCAAACGAACTTTAAACGCACGAGGGTTGGCCATGCCGCTTTTCTCGCAACATACCGCCCGGTTCTCGCCGGACGTTCCTTTGGAGGGCACCAGCTCTCGCGAGCTGCTCAAGCGGTACCAGCCGCTCGAGACACTTGCGACCGGCGGTTTTGGCTCCATCGAGATCTGCCGCGACACGCATCTGCGCCGCCGCGTCGCCATTAAGCGCATCCCCCTTATCAACGGTGCCGGCATGCCCGCCAGCGACATCATGGATGTCCTGCGCGAGGCGCACACTGCCGCTATGCTTCAACATCCCAACATCGTGCAGGTCATCGACTTTACGCACGACACAGCCTATGCCTACCTGGTTATGGAATATGTCGATGGCATGTCGCTGGCCGAGTTTTTGCATCGCGTGGACGGCCACTCACTTACCTTTGACGAGGCCGCGGCCATTGCCGATGCCCTGGGCCAGGCGCTCACCTTCGCTCATAGTAATGGCGTACTCCACCTGGACATTAAGCCCGCCAACGTGCTCATCGACCACTCGGGCAATGTAAAGCTCACCGACTTTGGCATGGCGCGACTGTCGTCCGCCGGTGGCTTTGGCGGCTCACGCGGCGGCACCATCGGCTACATGCCGCCCGAGCAGCTCGATATCGAGACCGGCACGGTCGATGAGCGCGCCGATGTCTTTGCCCTCGCCTGTGTGATCTACGAGGGCCTGTGCGGCAGCGCCCCCTTTATGGCGGCCACGCCCGCCGACTCGCTCGACCGCATCATCGGCGGCGCCACCTATCCCAGCGAGCTGATACCACACTTCCCCCCGGGAGCCGAGGCCGCGCTCATGAGCGCGCTCTCTCCCGTGCCGCAGGACCGCCCCAGCAGCATCGAGGCATTTTGCGACCAGCTCCTTGCCGGTCTGGGCAGCGTACGCGAGGGCCGTCGCAGCCTGGAACAAATGGTTGGCGAGCTTTCGGATGACGAGCAGGAGCTCGACGATATCGAGCCGTCGCACTACGAGGACGACGCCATCGAGGTCGACCCCGCACTCGGCTGGGCGGGCACGCGCTGGAGCCATGCGCGCGACTACACCATGCGCGCTATCTCGGCGCTAGCGTGCGGCACCTTTAGCTTTTTGCTGATGCAAACGGCTGGAGTCGCGGCGCTTCCCGGCCTGGTCATTGCGGCTATCGCGATCGGAGCGGCGGCTGGCCTGGCCCCCCAGATCGGCTCGGCCATCTCGGCTGTGGGCTTTTTGGTGCTCATGGCCAACGCCACCATGCAGGCGCAGGGCATCCTGTCGATGTTGCCGGTCGCGGTGATCTTTGCCGCTGCCATGTCCGGTTGGTGGATCGCCTGGGGTCGTACCGAGGCTGCCGCGAGCGCCGCGCTCACCTGTGCACTCGCGCTTGGCTGTCTGACCAGCAATACCTTCCTGGCAGCTGGGGTCGCCGCCGGCGTCGCGTCATTTTGGCTCGGCCCGGCAAGCGCCGCCGCGGCAACGGGTATGGGCGCGCTTTTTGCCCGTCTGGCCACGGTCGCGCTTTCAGCCGGAGGCGTGCTGGGGCTCGGTAACGTTGCCGCAGCGCTGGGAGACCCGCTCCTTTGGGCTGCCTTTGGGCTGGTCGCGGCAACTGCCGCAGCGTCATCTGCGCTGCTCAATGCCCATGCCAAGCGTGCCGATCAGGGCTCAAACCTTGCCGCAATCGCCGCCATCGCTGTCACCGGCATCGGCTGCGCAGCGGCGTCCTGTCTTGCACACCATATGGAAATTGCCAGCCTTGCAGCCGCGGTCATCGCCAAGGCGGCGGTTGCGGGAATCCTATCCTCTATAATCGTTGGGATATGCCTATATTTGCTCGGATACCAAAGAACCTATACGGAGAGTGATCTTTCGTGAACTTCCTGAACATCTTCGAGGACCACGTGGCCGGCATCTTCGGTGCCACCCGTGCCCCGTTCTCCTTTAAGAAGCTTGCCAAGCAGGCCGCTCGCGACATGGAGGATCAGACTCTGGTGATTAACGGCGTCAACACGGCGCCGGCACTCTATACCATCCTTATCGCCGCCGACGACGATCCCATGCTCGCCCCGTTCTACCCCGAGCTTTCGCGCGAGGTCCGCGAGTTCGTGAAGGCGCAGGCCGAAAAGCGCCGCTATGTGTTTGTCGGCGAGCCCCTCGTGCGCTTTATGATCGATCCGCAGCTGCGTGCCGGCAAGTTCTCGGTCTTTGCCGAGAACGTCGATGCCCCCACGCTCGGCCGCCTGTACGAAGAAGAGCGCGCCTATCAAAACGGCCTGGGCCAGAACAACTCCGCGGCAAGCCGTGCCGCCAGCGCCCCGCGCGCCGGCCAGCAGCAGTTTGCCGCCCCGCAGCAGCAGCGCCCCGCCGCCATGCCCCAGCAGCAGCCGACGCCTCGCGCCGCCGCTCCCGACCCGCTTGCCGTGGCAGACCCCTTCGCGCCTAGCGTCCCCGACCCCGCCGCCGCACCCATCCCGGTGCCGCAGACCGTCTCGCGCGACGCGCTTGCCGGCATGGGCGGAGCCGCCGCGACCGGTGCCGCCGTGGGCCTAGGCGCCGCAGCCGGCATCGCCTCCAACATGGCGAGCACTCGCGCCCCGCAGCGCCCGCTCGCCCAGCTCGTCGACGTCGTGAGCGGCGAGAGCCATAGCATCACCTCCGCACAGGTGACCATCGGTCGCGAGCGCTCAGTTTCCGACATTGCCCTGCGCGACCCCAACGTGTCGCGCCGCCACGCCCAGCTCACCTTTACGGGCTCGGATTGGTCGATCGAGGACCTCAATTCCACCAACGGCACGCTCGTCAACAACCGCCGCATCACGCGCTGCCCGCTGCGCAACGGCGACCTGCTGACGTTTGGCCTGAGCACCTTTGAATTTAGGGGATAGTCGCTTATGAACATCGATATCGTCCTTTTTGCAGGCCGCATCGTCCTGGTCGCCCTGCTCTATATCTTCCTGTTCGCCGTCATGAAGACCGGCGTGGGACTTGTGCGCGGGCAGCGCCGCGACTCGGCTATCTGGACGATCGATGTGGACAAGGGTCCGCGCGGTATCCGCGGCATCCACGTAGACATGCTCGGCCCCGTCATCGTCGGTCGCTCGCCATCTTCGGACATCTGCATCAACGAACCGTTCGTCTCGGCCTCGCATGCGCGCTTTTCGCTGCAGGGCCCGGCGCTCATCATCGAGGACCTCAACTCGCTTAACGGCACGCTCGTCAACGGCCGCCAGCTCGTGGAGCCCGCGACGCTGCGTGAGGGCGACGAAGTCCAGATTGGCGACGTGGTCATGAAGGTGAACCGTCGATGATCGACGAGGAGAACAAGTCCGCAACTATGACCGAGGCACCGGCCGCCGCCACAGCTGCGCCGGCCCACGCCGCTCCGGCGGGCTCCGCACCCGTGGAGCCCGAGGACACCGTGTTCTCCCTGCCTCTTTCGCATGTAACGCATGATATTTCGGATCTCGCCGATAACGAGGACGAAGAGGATGCCGTAGCGGCGCCCATCGGCGCACATGCTGCGGAACAGCCCACAGCGCCCGAAGCAACCCCAGCGCCGGCTCACTTTGCAGAGCCCGTCGCCGCGGCAATCAATGAGAGCGCTGCGGTGTTTGCGGCACCCGAGCCCGCCGCGCCGGCGTTTCCCATAGCCCCGGCATCCGAGGTTGCGCCCGCGTCTACGCCGGCGCCCGAGGCGGGGACATCCCCCGAGGACGGCCCTGCGCCAAAGACCCCGCAGTCTGCGCCCGCAAGCGAGTCCGATGCCGTGGCCGAGCCCGCCGCCCAGTCGCAAAACACGCCCGCGCCGTCGCACTTTGCGACGCCCGAGCCTATAGACGTCAGCCCGCAAGACGACGAGTCGACCGCCCGCGTGTCCGAGGAGCCCGGCTCCCCGGACACCGGCGATTCTGAATCAAACGCCGAGACCGACACCGTCTCTCCCGGTGACACAGCAGAGATCGACGTTGCCGCCGTTGAGGCCAAGCTCAAAGACCCCGGGTCGACCATGAGCTTTGAGCCCCTGACCGAGGAACGCATCGAGACCGACTCGACCTATGATGCCGGCACCACCACGCAACTCATGTGGGGCGCCCGCTCCGACGTTGGCTGTGTGCGCCCGCACAATGAGGATTCCTACCTAGTGCAGTCGCCGCTCTTTTGCGTATGCGACGGCATGGGCGGTCACGCCGCCGGCGAGGTAGCCTCTTCCATCGCCGTCGAGACTATTGCCAAGACGGCCCCGCAGTCCGCCGACGCAGCGCGCCTGGCCGCAGCCGTCGAGGCAGCCAACGCCGCCGTAATCGAGGCGGCCCTGAACGGCCTGGGCAAGCCCGGCATGGGCTGCACAGCCACCTGCGCCTATATCGAAAACGACACGCTCGCCATCGCCCACGTGGGCGACTCTCGCGCCTACCTGCTCCACGAGGGCACGCTCATCCGCGTGACCCGCGACCACTCCTACGTGGAGGAGCTCGTGGACGCTGGCGAGATCACGGCAGACGAGGCTCGCGTCCACCCCAACCGTTCGGTCATCACCCGCGCACTGGGCTCGGACCCCGCCATGTATGCCGACCACTTCACTCTGCATATCGAGGAAGGCGACCGCCTGATCCTGTGCTCCGACGGCCTCTCGAGCATGATTCCCGATAGCGATATCGAGAACATCGCCACGCAGTCCTCAACCGCGCAAATCTGCGTCGACAACCTAGTGGACGCGGCGCTTGCCGCCGGCGGCCACGACAACGTGACCGTAGTAGTCGTTGACCTGGTTGACGATGGCGTCATGCGCGAGGCGCAACGCGTGCGTCGCCGCAACGTTACTATCGCCGCCATCCTGGCCCTCGTCTTTGTGCTGGCAGCTGGCATCTGGGCCTACACGGGTGTCACCGGCTCGTACTACCTGGGTACCTACCAGGGCAATGTCGCCGTCTGGCGCGGCCTGCCCGGCAAGCCACTCGGACTCAAGCTCCACTGGCTCGAAAGCGAAACCAGCATCAAGCTGTCCGACCTGCCCGAAGACACGCAAAACCGCCTCAAGGCGGGCATTCCGCAAACAAGTGTCGACGATGCGCAGGACACGATATCCAAGTACCGCCACCAGATCGACGAGGAGCAAACCCGCCAGGTGATCGACGCGCAAACGATTCGCGACAACACCAATCAGGGATCGACCTCCGAATCAGATTCCGAGAAAACCGCCGAACAGTCCGCCGAGGCCGAAGCCTCCGATAAGAATTAGAAAGGGAGTGCCGCTTATGAGTCGCCGCAACACCGAGCTGCTCTTGCTCATCGCCTCGGCGTTCCCCGTCATCCTGCTGTATGCGATGTACGTCCTCACCGCGGGCGCTGCCATCTCCTTTGAGACGCTCGCCGTGCCGATCGGCCTCTTTGCCGCCTTCGCCGCGGCACATATCGCCGTGCGCATCTTGGCGCCCGGCGCCGACCCCGCCATCCTACCCATCGTATTTATACTTTCGGGCATCGGCATCACGTTCGTGACGCGTCTCGCCCCCGCTCTCGCCATCTCACAGCTCATCATCCTGTTTGTCTCGGTGGCGCTCATGGTGGGAACGCTCGCACTGGTCAAAAACCTCGACGTGGTCATGCGCTACAAGTACACCTTTGGCATTATCGGCATCATTCTGCTGATGCTGCCTATCTTTATCGGCACCACGATCTCGGGCTCCAAGCTGTGGATTCGCATCGCGGGCTTTACCATCCAGCCCGGCGAGTTCGCCAAGGTCTTTATCGTCCTGTTCCTGGCCGGCTACCTGGCCGAGAACCGCGAGCTGCTCTCCATCTCCAACCGCAAAATCCTGGGCTTTAAAATCCCTCGCCTGCGACTGCTGCTGCCGCTGTTTGCCGTATGGGGCGTGTGCCTGCTCGTCGTCGTCTTCGAACGCGACCTGGGTTCGGCCGTGCTGTTCTACACCATCTTCTTGCTGATGCTCTACGTTGCCACGGGACGATTCTCGTATGTCGTTATCGGCCTTGCGCTCTTAGCCGTTGGAGCCGTGGGCGCCTACAAGTTCCTGTCGCACGTTCAGGTGCGTTTCCAGGTTTGGGTCGATCCGTTTAAGGACGCCCAGGGCCAGGGCTACCAGATCGTACAGTCACTTTACTCGCTGGCTGACGGTGGCCTGGTTGGCGTCGGCATCGGCAACGGCATGGCAAACAACATCCCCGTCGTCGAGTCCGACTTTATCTTCTCGGCCATCGGCGAGGAAATGGGCCTTTTGAGCGGCGGCGCCGTGCTCATCCTGTTTATGCTTTTTGCCGTGCGTGGCCTCACCACGGCCGCCCGCGCCAAGTCCGACCTTGCCGCCTTTAGCGCGACCGGCCTTACGGCGGCCATCAGCTTCCAGGCATTCTTAATCGTTGGCGGTGTGACCCGCCTGATCCCGCTGACCGGCGTCACCCTGCCCTTTATGAGCCAGGGCGGCTCCTCGCTGCTGGCGAGCTTTATCATCGTCGCGCTGCTGCTGCGTGCCGGCGACGAGGCGACCGGACGCGAAGCCGAGCTCACCGGCACCGGCACCATGGCCGCCATCACCGATGACCAGGTCGCATCCGCCGCTGCCCCGACCGGTACGCGTTTTGCCAACGCGCCTTCCTACAGCCACGGTAACCGCTCCGCGGGTTCTCGCATGCGTCGTCGCCTGCTCGACACGCCTGAGTCCGGCGTGCTCGGTCGCGTGGCGCTTGCCAACCGTCTGACTCGTGCCGTGCTTGCCTTCACGGCGCTGTTCGCCATCCTTATCGGCAACCTTACCTATGTCCAGGTCATCAAGGCGAAAGACTACCAGGACATGCCGACCAACAACCACACCATCGCCCGCTCCAAGTACATCCAGCGTGGCTCCATCATCACGTCCGACGGTGTGACACTAGCCGAGTCGCTGCAGCAGGAGGACGGCACCTACGCCCGTTCCTACCCCAACGGCAACATGGCCGCGCACGTGGTGGGCTACGTGAGCCAGCAATACGGCACCGCCGGCATCGAGAGCGTCATGAACGATACGCTCACCGGCTCCAAGGATTACTCCAGCTGGAACAACGCCATCGCGTCGCTCGCGGGGCAGACCCAGCCGGGCAATACAGCCAAGCTCACCATCGACTCGCGCATCCAGACGGCTGCCGAGCAGGCGCTCAAGGGCTTTAAGGGCGCTGTGGTGGTCATGGATCCGCGCACCGGTGCGGTCCTTGCGTGCGCAAGCTCGCCCACTTACGACAACACCAACATCGATGCGCTGCTCCAGTCGGGCGGCGGCGAGGACGGCTCCATGTACGACCGCGCCATGGACGCGCTCTACACCCCGGGCTCGACCTTTAAGGTCGTCACGCTCTCCGCGGCGCTCGAGACCGGCACCGCCAGCCTTACCAGCACGTACCAGGCGCCCGGCTCCATGGATATTGGCAACGCGCCGGTCACCAACTCTGCCAACGAGAGCTATGGCACCATCAGCCTGCAGCAGGCCTTCGCCGTGTCGTCCAACGTCGTCTTTGGCCAGGTGGCAAACGAGGTCGGTGCCAGCTCGCTCGTCCAGTTTGCCAACGCCTTTGGCTACGGTCAAAAGCTCGGTCAGGATCTGACCACCGCGGCTTCCATCATGGCCGACCCGTCGCTTATGACCGAGTGGGAGACCGCTTGGGCAGGCGCCGGCCAGCCCGTCGGTATGGACCACACGCCTGGCCCGCAAACCACCGTTATGCAGAATTGCGTGATCGCTGCCGCCATCGCCAACAGCGGCGTGGTCATGGACCCGTTCTTTGTGTCCCAGATACTCGCCCCGGACGGAACCGTGGTTAAGACCACGCAGTCCCGCTCGCTGGGCCAGGCTGTCAGCTCTGCCACGGCCGACCAGGTCAAGCAGGCCATGCTCGCCGTCGTCCAGTCCGGTACCGGCACCGATGCCCAGATTCCGGGCGTCAAGGTTGCCGGCAAGACCGGTTCGGCCGAGACCGGCGGCACCAACGTCAACTCTATGTTTGTTGGCTTTGCGCCTTACGATTCACCCACGGTCGCCATCTCGGTGGCCCTGGAGGATTACGACAAACACGACGTCGAGGCGGCCAAGATTGCCGGCATCGTCCTGACCGCGGCGCTCGCCGCACAGGGAGCGTGATGCCCGTGATCAAAGCGGATACTTGGGGCGCGCCGCGGCCGATGAGTTAGCGACAACGCGCCACACGGCCCCAGCGGCCACACATTTGGTACTACACACATCGTTGAGCGAATAGTTATGTTAGGAGCAGGAATGGAACAGAGGGTCCTCGGGGGAAGATACCTCCTCAAGGATAAGGTGGGGACGGGCGGTATGGCGACCGTCTTCCGTGCACAGGATCAGGTCCTCGACCGCACGGTTGCCGTCAAGATCATGCTGCCGCAGTATGCCGGCGACGCCACCTTCGCCGCCCGCTTTAAGCAGGAGGCCCAGGCAGCTGCCGGCCTGTCCTCCCCCTATATCGTGGGCGTCTACGACTGGGGCAAGGACGGCGACACCTATTACATCGTCATGGAGTACCTGCGCGGTACCGACCTTAAGAGCGGCATCAAGAGCCACGGCGCCCTCGATCCCAAGAAAGTCGCGCAAATCGGCTCGCAGATCAGCTCCGCGCTTTCGGTCGCGCACAAGCACGAGATCATCCACCGCGACATTAAGCCGCAAAACATCATGGTGCTGCCCGACGGCAACATCAAGGTCATGGATTTTGGCATCGCGCGCGCCAAGAACAGTCATCTCACGCAGGACAACAACGTGCTGGGCACCGCCCACTACGTGAGTCCCGAGCAGACCCGCGGTCAGGACCTCGGCCCCACCTCGGATATCTATTCGCTGGGTGTCGTCATGTACGAATGCGCCACCGGCCGTGTACCCTTTGACGGCGACGACGCCATCTCGGTCGCGCTCAAGCAGGTCAACGAGCTCCCCATCCCGCCGAGCCAGATCAACTCCGGCGTCGATGCCGATCTGGAGCGCATCATCCTCAAGTGCATGGAGAAGGACCCGGCAAACCGCTTCCAGACGGCCGACGAGCTGCGCCAGGTGCTCAACAGCTACCTGTCCGGCCGAGCCGTCAACGTCTCGGAGCCCACGCGCATCATCGGTGCCGCCGGCGACCTGGGTGCCACCAAGACCCGCGAGCTTTCCGACTCAACGCGCGCTATGGTTCGTCCCGTCTCGGGCGTGAGCGGTCAGAACACCGCCCGTAGCGCTGTCTCGGGCTCCACGGGCTCCTATGAGGTCGAGAAGCCTAAGTCCAACAAGAACAAGATCATCGCCGCCGTGATTGCCGCCGTCGCCGTAATTGGTGTTGTAGTGGCCTTTGCCACAGGCATGTTTAGTGGCGAACAGGTCACGGTGCCCGACGTGCTGGGCAAGGACCAGGAAACCGCTATTGAGCTGATCAAGGAAGCCGGCCTTGAGGTTGGCACCGTCGACCAGAGCTACAACGACGATGTCGACGAGGGAAAGGTCGCCGAGCAGACCCCCAACGGCAACACCAAGAAGGCCAAGGGCACGAGGGTGAACCTGGTAATCTCCAAGGGCCCTAAGCCCTCCGAGAAAGTTGAGGTTCCGCAGCTCCTCGGCTTGACCAAGGACCAGGCCGAGGCTGCGCTGGCAAGCGTGGGCCTGAAGGGCAGCGCTTCGGAGGAAGCCAATGAGGCCGAAGAGGGCCAGGTCTTTGAGCAGAGCACTGCTGCCGGCAAGGAGGTCGAGAAGGGCACGACCATCTCGTACAAGGTCTCTGGCGGCCCGGACACCACCTCGGTGCCCGATCTGACCGACATGACCGAGGCCCAGGCGCGCAACGCTCTCGACATGGCTGGCTTTGGCGTCGACGTGAGCTACCAGGAAAACGACTCGGTTACCGAGGGCACCGTAATTAGCTGGAACCCCAGCGGCAAGCAGAAGCCCGGTGCCACGATCACCGTCGTCATCGCCAAGAAGTCCGGCAAGGCCAGCGTCCCGGGCAACCTGTACGGCAAGAGCATCTCCGCCGCCGTCACCGCGCTCAACAACGCCGGTTTCTACAACATCGCATTCTGCGATCAGAACGGCAACCCTGTGAGCGGCAACGAAAACGCCACCGTTACGGGTGTCTCCCCCACCGGCAAGCAGTCCACCGACAGCACGATTACGCTGACGGTCGCACTTTCGGGCTCGGGTTCGAGCTCGGGTTCGGGCTCGGGCACGGGCAACGATTCCGGTACGACCAACTAGTCGCCGCCCCACCGCTCATTACGGCTCTCGCCGCAAACATATTCGCTCACAGGCGCCCGCTTGCTTCCCCAGCAAGCGGGCGCTTTCTTTATCTGAAGCAGCAAATACTACGGCATGCCTTAAACCAAAAGAGCCCGGCACCGTAACGGTACCGGGCTCTATATTCCTCTGGTGCCCCCGGGCGGATTCGAAAACTCCCCCCGCGGGGAAATTGGTGACGCGGGTGTCGACGGCTCGAATCCTGCCCTTAGACCAGAAGAGCCCGGCACCGTA